>WTGE01000306.1 GCA_011525445.1 Synechococcus sp. CO36386bin_37 | reverse complement strand
ATCAAGAAGGTGATGGCTGTAATGGGCATTTTTTTGCGGAGGCCACCCATCAAACGCATGTCTTGCGCAAGCACTGGTTCGTGTCCGACAACGTCTTCCATGGCATGAATGACTGAGCCTGAGCCAAGGAACAACATCGCCTTGAAGAAGGCATGGGTCACCAGATGAAACATGCCCGCAACGGGGGCGCCACAACCCATCGCCAGCATCATGTATCCCAACTGGGAAACGGTGCTGTAAGCCAGTCCTTTCTTGAGATCCATCTGTGTCAGAGCGATCGATGCGCCTAAAAAACAGGTCACAGTCCCGATCACAGCAATGAACGTTCCGACAGCGGGAAACTGGCTGTACAACGGCTCAAGTCTGGCCACGAGGAAGACCCCAGCTGCCACCATGGTCGCTGCGTGGATTAAGGCAGAGATCGGCGTAGGACCTTCCATGGCATCCGGTAGCCAGACATGCAGTGGAAATTGGGCCGATTTGGCCATCGGCCCCATGAAAACGAACAGGCAGAGCGCGAGGGCTGCCCACCCCGGTACGACACCGCTACTGACAGCAGCCGAAAGGCCATCTGCGATGTCTTCAAAACCAAAACTTCCAGTGGCCCAATACAGCCCGAGAATTCCAAGCAAAAGCCCGAAGTCCCCAACGCGGTTCACAACAAATGCCTTCTGGGCTGCGTGCGCTGCTCCTTCGCGGTCATACCAGAAGCCAACTAGGAGGTAGGAGGCCATTCCAACGAGTTCCCAGAACACATAGATCTCGAGAAGATTTGGACTGACGACCAGGCCCAGCATGGAGCTGCTGAAAATGGCCAGGTAAGTGAAGAAGCGCACATAACCCTTGTCATGGGCCATGTAGCCGTGGGAATAAATCATCACGAGCAGCGCCACTGTTGTGACCAAGGCGAGCATCACCGCTGCAAGTGGGTCAACCACGTAACCCATTGGCAGGCTGAAATCTCCTGCATTGGCCCAGATGAACAGATGTTCAACGGGGGGAGCTCCTCCGAGCTGTTCAAACAGAACGGCGTAGCTAATGACAGCAGCAGCACCAACGCAGCTGATCAAGAGCAGCGCAACAGGCTTTTTCAACCGGTTGATCGTGCGATTGAAACTGATGAGACCTAGGCCGGTGATCAAGGCTCCGATCAGAGGGAGCACAGGGATCAACCAGGCGTAATCGGCAGCCGAAGGCATCCGAGGGAAGCAAAGTGATGTGAGTGTAGGCAGGTCAGCTCAAAAGCTCTTCGAGTCGCGAGTGCAAGAAAGCCATGCCGCCCAGCGAAATGAAACGATGAGCCCACCAAAAGACACCGACCGCGATTGCGATCCCGAGTTGAGCAGGACGCAGCAACTCTTGCCAGATCAGAGTTTGGCGGCCATCCAATACAGCCGCGAAGGGAACCACAGAGGTGCTTTCTTTCAGCTCGAGGAACTCATCGCCGAACCGAGCTTGCAATCGTCGATCGCCATGCCAGACGGCAAACAGATGATGACTAATCAGACCTACGCAGGTCACAACCATGAAACTGCTGCCGATCCAGAGGGCATGACTGAAACACCAAAGAATCTGTCCGATGGCCTGAGGGTGCCGGCTGATTCGGATAATCCCTTTGGCGTAAAGGCGCACTTCCGGTTTTAGAACAGCAGGGATTTCCAGGAGGTTGTAAGTGGCTGGGTAGAGAAAGAGAAAACTGATTGCCGTGAGGATCCAGATGATGGGCACCATTCCCTGCACCCCTTGGAGATTCCAGAGTCTGAGCCCGTCATAACGATGGGCAAGAAAGTATCCGATCACTGCAATTGCTGAAGGAATGCTCAGCGCTGCGAACACTAAACGCCAGGCCCTGGCGCCGATAATTGCTTCCGCGCGAGTTCGGAGAGCTGCTCCGCCGCTATGTATCAGTGCGAAGACCAGAAGCAGAATAAGCATGGTCACACTGGAGTGATGCATTCCTCCGATTAGGTGCTCATCCAAAGAGTTGCTGCGTAGAGAACTGATTCTGACGGGCGGATGGATCGTCCCCCCTTAGAGTTTGAGAGCTAATCTTGCCGGATCGGCTGTCGCCTATGGCCGATTTGCCTTTCACACTGGACCAGCTTCGTATCCTCCGGGCCATTGTTAGCGAGGGCAGTTTCAAAAAAGCAGCTGACAGTCTTTATGTGACTCAGCCCGCGGTCAGTCTGCAGATTCAGAATCTGGAGAAGCAGCTTGAGGTGGCCTTGTTTGACCGTGGTGGTCGCAAGGCTCAGCTCACCGAAGCCGGTCACCTTTTGCTCAGTTACTGCGATCGTATTTTGAGCCAGTGCCATGAAGCCTGTCGTGCCCTCGAAGATTTGCACAATTTGAAGGGAGGCTCCCTGGTAGTTGGTGCGAGCCAGACCACGGGAACCTATTTGATGCCAAGAATGATTGGTCTCTTCCGGCAGAAATTTCCTGACGTTGCAGTGCAGCTTCATGTGCACAGCACAAGACGAACAGGATGGAGCGTCGCCAATGGCCAGATTGATCTTGCGATCATTGGAGGTGAGTTGCCGGCTGAGTTGAACGAATTGCTCCAGGTAATTCCTTACGCGAGTGATGAACTTGCTCTGGTTCTGCCGGTTAAGCACCCATTGGCTCGCCTGCCCGAGCTCAGCAAGGAAGATCTCTATCGACTTGGTTTTGTGTGTCTCGATGCCCAGTCCACCACTCGAAAAATGGTGGATCAGCTTTTGGCGCGTTCAGGTCTCGATGTCCAAAGGTTGCGTATCGAGATGGAGCTCAATTCCCTGGAGGCAATCAAAAACGCCGTCCAATCTGGACTTGGTGCCGCGTTTCTTCCAGTGGTCTCGATTGAAAGGGAGTTAACCGCCGGGAGCTTGCACAAGCCATCAGTGGCCGGCCTCCAGGTTCGCAGGCAACTCAGACTGATTACCCATCCTGCCCGCTACTGCTCAAGAGCTTCGGAGGCGTTCCGCAGGGACGTGTTGCCTGTGTTCGCAAGCGCCGATAGTCCTCTGCGTCAGCCGAGGTCTGCCTCATTAGGCCCGGAGCCCATCACAACAGAACTCGACTTCGCTTAAAACTGATCCGCCTCTGGAGTGATTCCAACGGTGTCGTCTGCAACGCCGCGCGTCAGAAATTTGTTCTGAGTGATGTCGGTTTGGTAGACACAGCGAACGACGGGCTTGTCTCTCACTGAACCGATGTAGGCAAATGTATTCATTCTCTGCTTGCATTCCCTCTCCTGAGCGGCTGTGATAGCACCTTCCTTGCGGAGAACGGCCCAGTTTTCTCGTCGAATAACGCATCCTGGCTGCAAGGTTGGTTGCGTCACAAAGCTGCTTGAAGGATTGAGAGTGGTGTACATCTCAACGTCCATAACAAAGGCGCTAGCTCCCCACTGCCTGCAGAATTCCGGATCTGGTACGGCCATATCCAGTTGCTGACTGCTGGCGATGTTTCCTTGGTCACCTTGGGTTGTGCTGGTGACGGCACTCCCGATTCCAATCCCCACCACAAGGACCCCTGCAAGGACAGCAATCCTTGCGGTGTTGAAACGTCCACCTCCATTGCCAACGTTGTTGTTAGTTGATGAAGGGGGGCCATACCGATCTCCCCTGCGTTCGTTAGGCCGACGTGGCGATCCCGTCCGAGGGCGGTCATAGGGGGAACGGCTCACAGCAATTCAGGCGTGCGGGGCAGACCCATGGAGTAATTCAGCACGCGGCAATCGGGGTTGTAGCTCAGTTTGCCTTCCTGAAGCAGTTGTCGAATGCAGCCCTCCAGCTCAGAGCCGATCCTCCTCAGGTTGTAGTCGTTGAGGGGCTGACCTGCATGGGAGTCGACGAGTTCTTTAAACAGCTGTTGCACCACCTGTACGCAGCTGTCGTTCCAGAGGAATTCGTTGTCGGGATCGAGGTCGAGCGTGAGTTGATCGGGACTCGGGAGCAGCTTTCCGTCCTCAACTCGAGCTGTAAACAGGCGCACGTGGCGGGTGGTGCTCTTCAGCAGTGTTTCGGCCATGGGGCTTGTATGAGGAAAGGACTCCGCGCTTGCGGTTGAAGACGACTTTAGGAAGCGGACCGGGCCTGGCTCCTTTTAGGGTTGTTTCAAATTGTGGTTTGAAGCATGCGTATCGCCATTGCAGGTGCAGGTCTAGCGGGTCTCTCCTGTGCGAAATATCTGGCGGACGCGGGTCATACCCCCATCCTCATGGAATCCAGAGACGTGCTGGGCGGCAAGGTGGCGGCCTGGAAGGACGAGGATGGAGATTGGTATGAGACGGGGTTGCATATTTTTTTCGGGGCTTATCCAAACATGTTGCAGCTGTTCAAAGAACTGAACATCGAAGACAGGCTTCAGTGGAAAAGTCATTCGATGATCTTTAATCAGCCCGAGGAGCCTGGTACTTACAGTCGTTTTGATTTCCCGGATCTGCCTGCTCCAATCAACGGAGTTGCTGCAATTCTCGGTAATAACGACATGTTGTCATGGCCAGAAAAAATCAGCTTTGGTTTGGGCCTGGTTCCTGCGATGTTGAGAGGTCAGAGTTACGTTGAAGAGTGCGACAAATATTCCTGGACTGAGTGGCTAAGGCTCCACAACATTCCAGAACGAGTGAATGACGAAGTGTTCATTGCCATGAGCAAAGCACTCAATTTTATTGATCCTGGTGAGATTTCCTCGACGGTTTTGCTGACAGCTCTTAATCGCTTCCTTCAGGAGAAGAATGGTTCACGCATGGCGTTTTTGGATGGAGCTCCACCGGAGCGACTTTGTGATCCGATTGTTGAGCATGTGCAATCACTTGGTGGCGAAGTACATCTCAACAGTCCATTGAGAGAAATTAAATTGAATTCCGACGGAAGTGTTGCAGCATTTCATATCGGAGGTGTTAAGGGAAAGGAAAATTTTGATCTCGTTGCTGATGCTTATGTGAGTGCCTTACCCGTGGATCCATTCAAATTGTTGTTGCCAGAGCCATGGAAAAAAATGGATGTCTTCAGCAAGCTGGATGGCCTTCGTGGAGTGCCGGTGATCAATCTTCACCTCTGGTTTGATCGCAAGCTTACTGATATCGATCATTTGCTTTTCAGCAGATCTCCATTGTTGAGTGTCTATGCCGATATGAGTATTGCTTGTAAGGAGTACGAAGATCCAGATCGTTCCATGCTGGAGCTTGTCTTCGCACCTGCTAAAGACTGGATCGGCAGGAGTGATGATGACATTATCGAAGCCACAATGGGGGAGCTGAAAAAATTATTCCCCATGCATTTTGATTGTGATAATCCAGCAAAGCTTCGCAAATCCAAAGTTGTTAAAACCCCTTTGTCTGTGTATAAAACAACCCCTGGTTGTCAACAGCTTCGGCCGGACCAAACCACTCCAATCAGCAATTTTTTCTTGGCAGGTGACTACACCATGCAGCGTTATCTTGCATCGATGGAAGGTGCTGTTTTGAGCGGTAAATTATGTGCTGAAGCTGTAGACCGTAAATGTGACCAGCTGTCTTCGTCAGTTTCTCTTGCTGAGCCAGTCTCGGCCTAACTTATGACCGCAATAGCTACAGATCTCGATACGGCGTTCGAGGCTTGTCGCTCTGAGACAGCCAAATGGGCAAAAACGTTCTATCTCGGAACGTTGCTTCTCCCACTGCAGAAGCGGCGGGCTATTTGGGCCATCTACGTGTGGTGCCGCCGCACCGATGAGCTCATGGACAGCGAAGAGGCACAAGCGCGTCCCGTCGACGAACTTGCTGAACGCCTTGATCGTTGGGAGCAAAAAACCAGACAACTCTTCAAAGGTCACGTTGTTGATGATCTTGATGCTGTGATGTTTGACACCTTGCAAAAGTATCCGCAAGATATTCAGCCCTATTTAGATA
>WTGE01000344.1 GCA_011525445.1 Synechococcus sp. CO36386bin_37 | reverse complement strand
GAGAGGAGACTTTGGCAAATCGTTTCATGAAGGCTGCCCGGTCTCCAGTCCCGAGGATGTAGTCCGCAACAAGCCGCGCCTCCTCAAGCTCCGAAACCCCAAGATACGTTCCAGCAAATGAGCTCGTTGCCAGCGTTTCCCCGTGTTTGACTTTGCCGTGATTGATGGAAGTGAAGGATTGCTTTTTATGTTTTTCAACGGTGGTCCAGACCTTTGAGACCCAGGGACATGTGGTGTCAACGATGTGGCAACCACGTTCATTGAGAAGTTGCATTTCCTGAACGGTGGCACCAAAGGCTGGCAAGATCACCACATCGCCAGATGCCACGCCGGAAAAATCCTTCACGCCATCATCAACAGGGATGAAAAGAACATTCATTCCACGGAGGTGGTCGTTCACAGAAGGGTTATGGATAATTTCGTTGGTGATCCAAATACGCTCCTGCGGGTAATGACGTCGGGTCTCGTAGGCCATGGCCACAGCCCTTTCCACTCCCCAGCAAAAGCCAAATGCTTCGGCGAGGCGAACGCGAAGCCGGCCATGGGTCAGTCGATACCCGTTGTCTCGAATGGAACCGATTAAGCCGCTTTGGTAGGCCTGTTCAAGACTTCCTGCCACCTCTTCAGCACGACCGAAACCGCGACGGTTGTAGCGATCGGAGTGATGAAGAGTCCGTTTGAAAGCGTGGGTATCCATCTTCATAGCTTCAATGCTTCGACTCTATGAGCTGCCATGCATGAACGATTGCATGTTGGTGCCAATAAAAAAACCCTGTCCCAATGTGAGACAGGGTTGAAAGAAGAGTTGATCGTCTATGGATTGATCAGCTACCCGATGAAACGAAATCCGGATAAGCCTCCATACCGTGCTCCCCAATATCGAGTCCTTCAAGTTCTTCGGATTCTGTAACGCGAATACCACCGAAGAGTCCACCAATGACGGACCATGCAATCCAGCAGGTCACAAGGGTCCAGATGGCATAGGCAGCGCATCCCAGAGCCTGAATTCCAAGTTGACCGATTCCTCCGCCAACAAATAAGCCGAGAGCGGAACCATCGCCCTGAATGTCAAATCCCCAGAGACCTACCACCAAGGTGCCCCAGACACCACAAACTCCGTGAACGGAGAAAGCACCTACGGGATCATCGATGCCGGAGGCATCAAGAGCTGCAACGGAGAACACCACGATGATGCCCCCAATCAAGCCGGCTACCCATGAGCCGACGAAAGTCAGATTGCCGCAACCTGCTGTGATGCTCACCAGACCGGCAAGAATGCCGTTAATGATCATCGTTAAATCAGGTTTGCCCGATGTGAGGGTTGAGAGGATGGTTGCACCGATAGCACCGCCAGCAGCAGCCAGTGTTGTTGTGACTGCGACGTAGGGAACCCACTGGTCCATCGCTAGTTGGGAACCAGGGTTGAATCCGTACCAGCCGATCCAAAGGATCAAGGCTCCGAGGGTGGCGATAGCCATGTTGTGACCTGGAATGGCCTGGGGTTTGCCATCGATGAATTTCCCGATGCGTGGCCCAAGAAGCATGGCCCCAACCAGTCCTGCCCAAGCGCCAACAGAGTGAACGATTGAAGAACCAGCAAAGTCAACAAAACCCATTTCACTGAGCCAACCACCGTTCCATTGCCAGGCTCCTGCGATTGGATAAATGACGGCGGTCAGAACCAGCGCGAAAACGACAAATTCACCAAATTTCACGCGTTCTGCGACCAAGCCGGACACGATCGTTGCAGCAGTTCCAGCAAAAGCAGCCTGAAACAAAAAGTCCACACTGGGGACAAGACCTGCTTCTGAAATGAGTTCAGGAGTTACTGCTGGATCAAAAAAGAGGCCGTTGAAATAAAGCCAGCCTGCAGCGATGGCATTGCCGTACATCAATGAGTAACCGACAAACCAATAGGCCGTCACTGCCAGTGCGAACACAAACAGGTTTTTAGCAAGAATATTGACAGCATTCTTTTGGCGACACATCCCCGCCTCGACCATGGCGAAGCCGGCATTCATGAAGATCACCAGGATGGTGGCAACAAGAAGCCAGAGGTTGTTAGCTAAAAATGCAGCGTTGAGCTCGGGCATCTCCGCTGCATGAGCAGAGAGGTTGAAAAGGCCTAGCCCAAAGAGGGCAACAGGCACGCATCCCAACCACATCAGCGAGCGGTTGGTTTTGAAACCTTTGATGCTTTGAAGAAGCATCATTGGACCTTCGAGAAGACTCGCTTCTTGGAGGCGGGTTCTGCGTCGCCGATGAGGCGACTCGTAAGCCGTTGTCATGAGAAAAAACAAGACTGCGTAAAATACGCGCAGTGAACGGGACGATGAGTCCGCTTGCACACCATAAAATTGCTTGTGGATGAACACTTTTCAAGTGTTCGTTGCTACAAATTCATCATCTTTCCGCTTTTATGTCTTCGGTTGATGACTTAAGACGGGTTGCAATCCTTCCCAAAAGATTTGATCCTGACCAAAGCGGAAACGGCACGGAAGCACTTCGACACCTGCCGTGAGCGCCAGTCGGAACAGGGATCCATAGCGAGGATCAGCCTGATCACCGGGAGCAAACGCGTTGACATCCGGTCGACTTAGGCAGGGGATCAACACACCACGTGCGTCAGGTGGTAGTGCTGAGAGTTCTTCAAGATGTTTCTGGCCCCGTTCTGTCACGGTGTCGGGAAAGAGCGCGATGTCGTCCTGGCACCAGGTGGTGTTTTTGATTTCCACATAGATCGGACGCTGATCCTCAGCTTGTTCGTCTGGTGTGAGGAGTAGATCAATCCGGCTTCTTCGATTGATGCCGTAGGGCACTTCGGAGCGAATGGCTTTGATCGGCCCGAGTGGATTGCGGAGTTCATCAGCTTCGATCAGGGCTCTAATCAATTTGTTCGGTAGTGCTGTGTTGACACCAGCCCAGCAAAACGTTCCATTGCGGCTGGGGATTTCAGCTTGCTCCCAAGTCCAAGCCAGCTTGCGCTTCGGAGAGGGGGCATGGCGCAGCCTGACTCTCCCCCCAGGATGAAGCACCCCTTGCATCGGCCCAGTATTGGCGCAGTGAACAGTGACAACTTCTCCAGTCTTGAGCTCGACATCAGCTAGAAAACGCTTGTAGCGCTTCAGGAGAACTCCCTCCGTCAGAGCGGGAAACTGCAAAATTGACGTGCCGGTCATGGCTGCGGGCTGATTGGAGTCATGGTGGCTCGGCAGAGGGCTGAGAATGCGGCCAACGAAGCGCTATCTCAAGACGACGTATGGCGAGATCTCTAAAGCGCATTGCCTTGGTCGTCACCTACGGCACATTGCTTAGCAAAGTGGGTGGTCTCGTTCGACAGTTGGTGATAGCCGCCGCGTTCGGGGTTGGTGCTGCTTACGACGCCTACAACTACGCCTATGTCCTTCCTGGGTTTCTTCTGATTCTCTTAGGAGGGATCAATGGGCCATTTCACAGCGCCATGGTGAGCGTGCTGAGTCGTCGACCTCGCGAGGAAGGTGCCCATATTCTCGCGACTTTGAACACCATGGTGAGCGCCCTGCTTCTCGTGGTGACACTCGTTCTGGTTGTGGGTGCAGAACCTTTAATCACGCTCGTTGGCCCGGGCCTCAGTCCTGAACTGCATCGGATCGCATCATCGCAATTACAAGTGATGGCGCCTATGGCGTTGTTGGCTGGTCTAATCGGTCTTGGCTTTGGATCCCTAAATGCTGCCGATGAGTTCTGGATTCCGGCGATATCACCGTTGATGTCCAGTCTTGCCCTGATTGTTGGAATTGGGCTGTTTTGGTTTCAAGTGGGATCCGCAATCGCGACGCCTGCTTTTGCTCTGTGGGGAGGTGTGGTCTTGGCCCTCTCCACCCTCGTCGGTGCGTTGTTGCAATGGATTTTGCAACTGCCAGCCTTGATGCGCCAGAAATTGGTTCAGCTGAAACTCTCCTGGGATTGGCGTCACCCCGGCGTTCGTGAGGTGTGGCAAGTGATGGGGCCGGCAACCCTGTCGTCAGGAATGCTTCAGATCAATGTGTTTACTGATCTGTTTTTTGCATCGGGTTTGCTGGGTGCTGCGGCTGGGCTGGGCTATGCCAATTTGTTGGTGCAGACGCCTTTGGGGTTGATTTCCAATGCGTTGTTGGTTCCTCTTCTGCCGACGTTTTCCCGCCTGACGGCTCCGCACGATCGTCCGGAGCTGGTGGCACGAATCCGTCAGGGACTGATGTTGTCAACGGCGTCGATGCTTCCTCTCGGTGCCTTGTTTCTGGCGCTGGGCACTCCAATTGTGGCTCTTGTCTATGCGCGAGGTGCGTTTGATGAGAAGGCTGTCCAGCTTGTGACCAGCTTGTTGATGGCCTACGGAATTGGAATGCCCGCTTATCTAGGGCGGGACGTTTTGGTGCGCGTCTTCTACGCCCTGGGTGATGGCACTACGCCTTTTCGTTTATCGGTGATCGGCATTGGTCTCAATGTGGTTTTCGACTGGACTCTTGTTGGCGGTCCCACCCCTTGGGGTCCTCAGCTCCCCATCAATTTTGGAGCGGCTGGATTGGTGCTGGCCACAGTGTTGATCAATGTGCTGACCTGCTTGGCCTTGCTTTTGGCACTGCAGCATCGCCTGCAGGTGTTGCCTTTGAAACGATGGGCTCTCGACAGTGCCCAGTTAACTGTGGCAGCTGCGTGTGCAGGTATTGGGGCCTGGGGGTTGAGCCAAGCCATCAGTTGGCCGAGTGACCTTTTGGGCAGGCTTTTACAGGTTGGACTCTCAGCAGCAATCGGCTTGCTGCTGTTCATAGTGATTGGGCAAGCCTTTGCCGTTCAGGAGGTTCGTGATATCAGCAAAATCTTGACCCGTCGCCTTAGTCGTCGCTGAGATGGACCTGGCGATCTTCACGCACCTGGATGGGCAACTCAAGATGCTGTTTTCCCACAAGTTGAGGCCCTTGTACAGACAGAATTCTTGCCTCGATTCCAAAGTCTCGAAAGGCCGTTTCCATTTCCTGGATGAGTGCTTTCTCTACCTGCGCCTCGGGATCGACAACCTTTCCGATTAAGCGCTCGCCAAGGCGGCCGATCCGTTGCCGGACCACATCGCGGGCATTGGTGACCTCGATGATCAGCACAGCAAAGTCCAAAACAAAATCAAATTATCGGCTGTGGTCTTCGAGGATCTCTTCCAGGTCTGAAAGTTGAGAGGACGGCAACAGTCGAGCCATCGGCAATTTGGTGTTTCCACCACCGATAGGAACCTGAACTGCTTCGAGGGCCTGCCTCGCGGCGATGACAGCGCCCTGGTCCAGTAGGGCGCTGCATTCAATGGCGAGGTCTTCGGCTAGACCTGCATCCCCCAGATATAAGTGCCATCCAGCCACTTGCAGATAGAGACGGTCTGCAAGCGCCGATGTCAGCGCCTTTAAATCAGCTGAGTCCAGAGTCATCGTTGCAGAGTCGAATCGGCTGATCCCATGCTGACTCAGCTTTCGTCGTTCTCAATATCAGTACCCGTATTAGGGCGTAAACGGATCACGACGAGAAGGTGAAGCAGCAACACGCCCAGCCAGGCTTCGCTCCATAGGTTCAAATGGTCCCAGGGATGACGCATCTGCTGCACAAACCAGAGTCCGCTGTTGACTGCTGCGAAGCCACCGGCGTGGAGGCAGAGGTTGACAATCCTGTCGAAGTGTCTGTACGTGGGATCGCTTGGATCCGCGGGTCCGTACCAGCGGAGCGGCATGAGATGACCCTCACAACTCTTTTGATTGTGACCTGTGGTTGAACACGAGTTGACGCAGGGTCCCCTGATACGTTGAGATGGTTGCTTGCAAGCGCCTGTAGCTCAGCGGATTAGAGCATCTGACTACGGATCAGAGGGTCGGGAGTTCGA
>WTGE01000008.1 GCA_011525445.1 Synechococcus sp. CO36386bin_37 | reverse complement strand
GCGCCTTGGCCAATCCGATCGCAATGCACCCGGATCCCGTTCCCAGATCGGCCCACTGCAGATTGCCTTGGTGGTCTTCGCCGCTGAGGCAGCCCAGGGCGAGATCAATCAGTAGCTCGGTTTCTTGGCGAGGAATCAAGACTCCCGGGGCCACCTTGAGTTCGAGGTCCCGCCAGGGGCAGCGGCCGACCAGATATTGCAGTGGAATCTGCTGCTCCAGATGGCGTCGCCAGATGTTCTCAAGCGTTTCGAGTCCATGGTCAATCACCACTGTGGATGTGGGGTAGAGCCGCAATGACTGCAGCTGCTGCCAGCGCACACCCCCTTTGAGATCCAGTAACCAGTCCAGCGCGTTGGCTTCCCCGCCCTCGTTGAGCATGGTCTGGCGCCAGCTCAGCAGGGTTTTGGCTGTGACCGTCTTCTCCATGTTGCTCAGGCTATGAACTTTTCGCTCAGCTGGGATATCACAAGAGACCTGTAGCGCCGCGCACCAGTTTCGGCAGCTTGAGCCATTGTTTTAGGTCACTAGGACTTTGTCGCATGGATTTGAGCAACTAGCCCTAGTGCCCAACTCTGACTCATGCTTGATAATCGAAGATGTTCTTGTAATGGTCACGACTTATTTGTGTCCGCTGTGTGTCCGCGAGACTTGTGTGCTCGATATAGAAGCTGACGATTCATTGTTGCCTTCCCTTGATGATATGAAAACCTCATACTTGGGACCAACCGAAGACCTCTAAAGCCTATGAGCTTGTCGGCATCGTTAGAGAGCATAGGCAATCGCGTGAGCAGCAACTAATCTCAATACAAGAATAAGGCACACGTAAAAATGGTGCAAAGATTAGGCGCATCTGTGCTTATTCTTTATTGAGTTCAACTCAGATCAGGCTTGACTGTTTACACCCTCGCTGCTTAGTGCTGATAACCCCAGCATGGATGGTGAAAAAAATGTGAAACCGTGTCGCTTGATTTTTGTATTTGAAACCGACGCGTTCACTATGCGTGCCCCATTGGGCGCCCCACGCCATATCACTGGTGGAAGTCCCCTGCGCTCACATATTATGTTTGCCAATTGCCTGCGACTTAGGCTCATATCATCAACTAGGTTGAAAGTTCCTTTAAGTTGATCCGAATTGGCAAACTCTACACCTCGAGTAATGTCCTCGAGGTGTGTCCAAGCAGGAATATGGTCGCCATCTCGAGAGACGTTACGCCCAGCGGCTTGCTGGACCAAAGCAACCATGTCTCGGCCAGGTCCATAAATGCCCCCCAAACGCAGAACGCAGACATTTCTGTTGTCTCCCTGCAGGCTGAGTATCTCTTGCTCAGCATTGATAAGTAAACGATTTATTGGATGGCTACTGTCAAGAGGTGAGCCTTCGTTCACCCTGTTCCCGCGTTGGTCCCCGAAGACTCCGACAGTGCTGATATATGTGATGTGAAGAGGACGGGTATGGGGAGATTGCGTTAGTACTTGAACTAGGTTTCTGATTCCTTTTGCATAGACATCCTCGTAGTTCTCATCTTGCCGCGTTGGGGCAATGCTGATGAGCAGGCCATCCAGCTTTTCCAGAAAGCTGAAGTCTGCTTGTTCGGAGGCAAGATCCAATATCGCTGGCGTTGCACCCAGGGCCTCAACCAGCGGGAAACGCATCCGGTCCCGGACTGTCGCTACGACCTCGTATCCGGCCTTGTTGAGTCGTTTGCAGACTGCCGAACCCACGTAGCCGCAGCCGATAACACCAAAGCGCTTGGGCACCACGAACACCCGTCTTAATAAAATTTTACAGACATCCCGTTTGTGCTGTGGCGCAGCCCTCTGGTGCGGAGATCCGAATTTTCCGGGGCTCGCGCTATAGCGATGGTCCAGACAGGTATTAGATGGTTTTTTTGGGATTCCGTATCATGCGAGACCTTGCTGAAGATCGCTGCTTGCTGACAACTGTCTAGTTCCTCAGATCGTTGGTTTTACGATCGGGCTATAGCAATGGCTGACGGGCAGCTTGATCCATAGGTCGAGTTGGATGAGTTCCTGCCTTAATTCTTCGTTGCTGACGCGCCGTTACAGATCGTCCCTGACGTCACCGCTTTCGTCGAGGTATTTCGCGATGAGTGGAGAAGGTTCATCTCGCTTGATGGCTTCTATTTCGCGTCTGATGTTTGCTTCCATTTCTTGGTTCTGATTGGCTATGGCGATTGCCAGAACCTTCTCAAGCCGTATCTGTTCGCTCTCTTTCCAGGCTTGGTCCACTTTTGGCGGTCTTCACTCCCCCATCATTACGCCCTTGCTTGCATTCGAGGGCCTTTAGCCTATAAGGTCAGCTAATCTTATCGGTCGAAATGCTTAATCTCGCTTGATCTTCAGCATCGTGTTCTTTAGATTTCATACAGAGAAATGCGTTGAGCCCCGGCAGGGGCTTTTTTTTGCCTGTGAGTGGATGTTATTTCGCCCCCTCAAGCGCCTAATAATCGCGTTTATCGCGTTCAAGGTGGTGGTTTCCTGTGTTAAGGGTCCCGTCATGTCGCCAGCTGGCTTGGTCTTCTCGTCTTGAAGAGTTTTGATATGACTCCTTCTGCCTTCATTGCTGAATTGTTGCCAGCGGTTTAGCCTCAACGGCAGTCGCTCGAGTTGTGCTCTTGACGACCAGGCGCCGGTAAGAAGGAATGTCGTGAGCATTTCGCTCCGCTCAACGCGGTGAAGCCCCGCGATTGCGCTTGCTTTGATCAGCGGATATGCGCTTTCCCTTACGTCACTTCCAAGCCTGAACAGTCTCGACATCATTTGCGGTAGCATTGAGCTGGACCTGTGAGTCCCATTTTGCCACGCCGCTGTGTTGGAGCGGCGACTGGCATGCTCAGGGTTTACCTCGGTGGTTTCCTGCATGATGGATGAGCAATTGGCCCAGATCGCAGCTCAGTTCAACGAAGCTGCAGCATTTGTGACCCCTGATGTCATTCGTGCTGGGCGAAGGAGTCCTGGCGGGAGGGAGTCTCTGTCCTCCATTGAGTACGCCATCAACACGATTGGTAAAGCATTGGTATTAACGGACCTAAGCATTGATCCGGAGCAGGATGTTGAAGTCTTACGGAACTTCAGGAAAGGCGAGTAGTTGCTTGTTCCCGTACGAGTTGATTGTCCGTGCCGTATAGCCGGGTGATAGATGATGAGTCCCAGGTCCAGGTAGTTGCTTGCTGTTTAGGGGTATTGAATATCGTGAGCTCTAAGCCAAGTGAGACACTTTCACTCATGACTTCAAAGGTAGACGTGTTCTCGCTGCTGAATTCATTGAGGTAAATGGGGTGTTGCGGATCAAGCAAAAGGTCTGTGTGATCATGCCCCGCTCTCCATTCCACGATCACAACAATTGATTCAAGCCAGTTTCTGCTTTGGCGGACTATTGCCCTGCGGCGCTCATGTGGTCTGCAGAGGCAAAACTCTGTGGTCCAGAACTCTTGTGTGAGAAATTGAGGGCCGAGGGACCAATGACCACCGGCTTCAATTTGCATCGAATCTGGAATCTCTCGAAATGCTGACCGTGCAATCTTTCCAGACTTCTTGTATGTCAGTTGGGCTTCGATCAAGCCGTTGTCTTCGATAACACTCAGGTGGCATGGAAAGCGTTCAGATTCATCTCGACTGGATCCGATTCGAACAAAGATGCTCTCCCATGATCCGCAGTTTGCATTAATCAGTCTTATTTTCCTCTGTTCATTCTTGCTGTTTTGATTCTCTTGGACTGCCACTAGCGGATTCTCTTTAATGGTGGTTGCCGACTTCTTGGATAAAATTGGTGTAGTTGTTTTGTTTGGACGGAGTCTTTGTGGAAGGATATTAGCTCATCTTCCTCAGTGGAGCCTTGGTTTTCCCGTCATTTCGTCGAGTGCTGCTGGTCCTGTTGCTGCTCCTCGGGTTTATTGGATTGACCCTTTTGGCCCAGGCCCATGTTATGCCTCAAATTAGGCACTCCCTTGGTGCTATGGGCGTTTGGGCTCCTGTCGGAATCATGCTCTTGCGCGGAGCCAGCATTGTCCTACCAGCTTTACCGAGTACTGCTTATTCCCTTGCTGCCGGAGCGCTCCTGGGTTTCAAGACCGGTTTTATAACAATTGTATTCACTGACATCCTTGCCTGCTCACTGGCATTCTGGTTCGCTCGTCACTTGGGTAGGGGCCCTGTACGTCGGCTAGTTGGTGACAAAGCTATGTCGGTGGTGGAGCGTTTCAGTGGATCCAAGGTTGAAACCAACTTCTTTTTGATGACCGGTTTGTTAATGACTGGTTTTTTTGATTTTGTGAGTTATGGCTTGGGTATTTCAGGTACGCGGCTAAAGCATTTCCTGCCGGCTTTATTCTTGAGCGTCTTCATGAGTGACCTTCCGATTGTGGCTTTAGGCGCCGGTGTCTTCGATAATGGAAAGTCGACCTTGGTCGCCGCAGTTGTGGGTGTCTTTATCTTAGCATTTATCCAGTCCATGGTTCGACAACGTTTTTCGTTGTTGAACCGATCAGATAACCGAAAAATTTGATTCATGGCTTCGATGGATCCTATCAAGCAGTCCCTTGAAACTTCTTTCGAGACTGAGAAGTTAGTTCGCCTGATTAATGACTGCAGGGATTTGGATGAGTTGCGCCAGATAGCGCTTCTGCTTGTTCAGCAGATGGCGCAGCATAAGGCTGCTCGAGTGTGGATCGCAACTCGTGCTTCTCAATCTGAAAATTCTAAACTTGAGATGCTTGCTGAGCTGATTCGGCGCTCGCAAGGGGGATTTCCCGGAGTAGATGAGCCCTAAAGCCTTTAATGAGCTGGCCCTCTCTCATTTCTCTAATATTAGAATACTCCTGAGGTTAATAGTGGAATCTGAATTTCCGTTAACTTTTGCCTCTGCGATGCATTTGCAAATGATCTGGATCATGTGTTTCTATGATTTAGATTATTGCTCAATGACCTTGGATATGTGCAGAAGATCTTGGTCGTGACATCCTGGTAGTGGTTGTTGGGTGGTCAATGTTCATGCAAATGCTCCTCTCTTCGCGAATTCCCGCATCACCCTTTAGCGTCGTCGCAGCCCCTCCCTTGTCATGACTTGCTTCGTTATCTCGCACAATTTGCAGGTTCATGCCCAAGCAGTACCAAGCCTTGCTCCAGCGGTGCTTGCTGAGACATTGCGAGCGAGCAGCCAGTACATCAACACAGCAGAAGCACTAGATCACCCCCATTGGCTGGTGCGTATCAATTCGGAACTGGACGCAATTGCTCTAGCCCAAGAATTGCCCCGCGCATGGCGTGCCATGCGGAAGATCCTGGGACATGGAGCGGACCATGAGCTTCTTGCATTGGGAGGGCGCAAAGACAATCCGGGAATGCCGGGATCACCTCTTCAACAGGGCTGCTGGGGCGTTGACGTGGTCGAAACTGATGACAGAGACGCTTTCCTCAAGGTCATTAACTGGGAGGGCCTCAAGCAAGGTCGCCCCGTTGATGGGGTTTTTGAAGTGTGTGGTTAGTTTTGTTTTAAGTCTCGGTGGTGGGATGTGGCTTCTTTCTGAGCCATTTGGTTCGGCGGAAAGGTGCCGCTGACGTTCGACGATTGAAATGCAAACGTCTAATGCGTGACTTTTGAGTCTTCGCATGGACCTTTCCTTAGTTGCTCAAGCGCTTGCCGCAGCTCCTCCGGTGGTTTGCGTAGAAGTCGTCGTTGGCTAGGCCCTTGGCTCATGTCCGTCAGCACCAATTCCACATGCGCCTCGGCGGCCACGCTTCCATCAGCTTTGAGGAAGGTGCTGCGCCAGGGGAGCTTTACCCCCTGTTGGGGCAGTACCCAGCTCTCTAATTGCACCGACTCTCCGTGCAGCAGGGCTTGCCGGTAGTCGATCTTGAGGGAGATGACGGGCAG
>WTGE01000417.1 GCA_011525445.1 Synechococcus sp. CO36386bin_37 | reverse complement strand
GCGGTTTGGCAAGAAGCGGGAAGCGAGCTTCCGCCTCGTGGCCTGCAACAGCACGTCCCGCCGGGATGGCCGTCCTTTGCAGGAGCTGGGTTTTTACAACCCACGCACCAAGGAAACCAGGCTTGATGCTGAAGGTCTGCGTCTGCGCCTCAGTCAGGGCGCCCAGCCAACAGATGCCGTTCGCTCTCTCCTTGAGAAAGGCGGTCTACTTGAAAAGTCCATTCGACCTGCTGAAACCATTGGCAAGCTGAAACAAGCTGCTGCTCGTGAAGCTGCCGCCAAGGAAGCAGCTGAAGCGAAGGCTGCAGCTGCAGCAGCGGCAAGTGAATCTGAAGATTCAGGTGCTGAATCCACCGAAGGCTGATTGCAACGATGCCCGAAGCTGCCGCTACAGGTCGCTTCGTCCTTGACCTACCCCACTCTGAAGCGGCCCTTGCTTTAGCGGGTTCGGCGGAACAGACCTTGCATCAGCTCGAGGCACTCACCGGTGCCTCCCTGGTGATGAGGGGACTGCAGCTTGAAATCTCTGGGCATCTTGTACAGATTGAGCGTGCCGCAGCAGTCGTGGAGTTGGTGCGTCCAATCTGGCAGGCTGGTCAGGCTGTCGCTCAGCTCGATCTCCAATCGGCACTTGGAGCACTCAACACGGGTCAGAGCGAAGATCATTTCGCCATGGGTGATCAGGTGATTGCTCGCGGCCAAAAAGGAAACCTTCTACGTCCACGTACGTTGCGTCAAAAGAATTACGTTGACGCAATGGAGGGTCATGACCTCACATTTGCTTTAGGTCCTGCTGGGACGGGAAAAACATTTCTGGCTGCCGTACTTGCCGTACGCATGCTTACAGAGCGCAAGGTGGAGCGTTTGATCCTCACGCGACCAGCGGTTGAAGCGGGTGAGCGGCTCGGTTTCCTGCCTGGCGATCTTCAGCAAAAAATCGACCCCTATCTCAGGCCTCTTTACGACTCGCTTCATGCCCTGCTTGGCCCCGAGAAAACCTCAACACTTCTCGAGAAAGGTGTGATTGAAGTGGCTCCACTGGCCTATATGCGTGGTCGCACTCTTGCCAATGCGTTTGTGATTTTGGATGAAGCTCAGAACACCACTCCAGCCCAGATGCGAATGGTGCTCACGCGTTTGGGAGAGCGATCACGCATGGTCGTCACAGGCGATGTCACCCAGCAGGATCTGCCTCATGGGCAGTTGAGTGGGCTTGTGGAAGCTGCAAAAGTGATGGATGGAGTGGATGGTGTTGCTGTCTGCCATCTCACGGCGGCTGATGTTGTGCGCCATCCCTTGGTACAACGGGTGGTACAGGCTTATGCCAGTTTTGATGCACAAGCGAAATCATCATCACGAGCTGGGGCCAGAGGCCCCAAGGCTGCTGAGTCTTGATGATGCGGTCGCTTTCGATCAATCATCTGGGTCCGATGAGCGTGTTGCAAGCACGATTGCAGTGAGTCTTAGGGCGCTATGAGTTGAGGTGTCTGGATAGGGGGATCCACACTTTGCCCCTCCTCCATTTCTTGTCGGCGCTGGCAAAATGAACAGAGTCTCGGATGTTCGGCATGCCAGCCAGCAGTAATTTTCAAGAGGCCATTCGCGAAGCGCAATCAAGCGCTCTTGTTGGCCCCAATGTTGTCAACAAAGCCCTGCCTTATGTCGGTGGCGGGATGGTGCTTACTGCCGCAGGAGTTCTTGGTGGCATGTCCACCATGGTCGCCATGGGACCAGCCTTCAATGGTCTGTCGATGGTGGCAATCATTCCTTGGTTCATTCTGTTTTTTGTTGCTCAGAATGCTGCCCAAAAAGGCAATAACGGAACGGCTCTTCCGTTGATGGCCACCTTCAGTTTGCTCACTGGCTTCACCCTTACAGGACTGGTGGTCCAAGCCGTTGCTGTGGCTGGTGTGGCTTCCATTGGTATTGCTGCGTTGGCTACGGGCCTCACTTTTGCAATCGCCTCGATTGTGGGTCGCCGTATGAGCGACAGTGTTGGTCAAGCGCTCTCAGCGGTTGTTGGATTCGGATTGATAGGGCTCATCATCGCCATGGTGGGTATTTTTATAGCCGGATTCTTTATTCCTGGAATCTTTGCTGCAACCAACCTTGCGATCGCAGGTTTTGGCACAGTGTTGTTCATCGGAATGGCCTTCGTGGATTTCTACACGATGCCTCGCACCTATCGAGATGATCAATATCTAGCTGGTGCTTTGGGTATGTATCTCACCTATATCAACCTCTTTATTTTCATTTTGCGTTTGATCATTGCCCTTCAAGGTGGAGGACGTCGCGATTGAGATTTGCTCCTCGGTTGCAGTTGTTCTGATCTGACGAATGCATGAATCCCGGTTCAAGCCGGGATTTTCTTTTTCTTACCTGTTTGGATCGGTTATGCAATTTTCAGGATTCGACGTCCTGATTCATTGATGGGAGTTGTCTTTGGTTTCATTCCGCGACTGCTTCAATGGCCGTTTGGATGGCAGCTTTCTGCACCGAGTTGTATCCCCAGCGATCCAAAAAGGCCACATCCTCTCCCTGGTTGTTGCTCGCAGCAGCGAGCAACCTTTCAAGACGTGCTTTCACAGCATTGGGCTCGAGTTGTCGCAGAAGTTCGGTGCAACGCAGGTTCACTCGCTCGGAACCGGCAGCTTGCACCTCATCCAATTGCACGCGGTGATGCACCATCATCGCGGCACTCATGGCAAGGTTACGAACGGTGAGATCCACAATGGCGGCACCACAGGATCGAAGTTGAACGACAAGTGGTTCAGGCAAACGATCCATGAGAGCGCTGTCACCGGCCAGGCTGATCACGAAAAATCCCCTCGCGCCATCGCGGCTTTCAATCAGTTCCGCGACGCGATCGGCGATTACTTCATCACTGATTTCATCCTGATCCCATTGCTTGATCCATCGGGCGGAGATCTCCATCGCTTGTTGAAAGTTGGGGGCCTTCACCGGTTCATCCTGAATCTTGATCTCAGGATCGCTGTATGACGGAACAGAGGGGGCCTGATCTGTCATGGCGAGGTTTGAAGGGCTCCTGGCAGATTAGGCAAACAAGACTTGGATGGACGTCTTGATCTCAATTGGTTGGTGACCATTGAGATCAAAGTGGCTCTGACCAGATGATGACGCGAACGGTCTTGTGGGGGTGTGATGGTACGACCTTGCTTGAAGCCTTGAGGTCGCAGCCATGGTCTGCTTCAAGAGGGTGAACGGCACATTCACTCTTTGACGACACCGCCACTCATGGGATGGCTCCTTTGAAAATCAAGCAGTGCATGGAAGTCGATCTCTCGCCTGTCATCAGCGAGCCAATGCACATTGCAGAAACACAGGCCCAGGACACCGTTGGCGATCACACAGACTGAAGTCATGGAAGAGTTTTTCGATCGTTCCTCCACAACCTCAACATCGTCGGGGTTTCGCTCAGGATTTGTGGCGTTGATTGGTCGGCCCAATGTGGGCAAGTCCACGTTGGTCAATCAACTTATTGGTGACAAAATTGCCATCACTTCTCCTGTTGCCCAAACCACCCGTAATCGGTTGCGTGCAATCCTCACGACCGACGAAGCTCAGTTGATTCTTGTTGACACTCCAGGAATCCATAAGCCCCATCACTTGTTGGGTGAACGACTTGTCCGCAGTGCTCGATCCGCTATCGGAGAAGTGGATCAGGTGCTGTTGTTGCTTGAGGGATGTGAGCCGCCTGGTCGGGGTGATGCGTTCATTGTGCACTTGCTGCGTCAGCAATCCATGCCCGTGCAAGTGCTGCTCAACAAGTGGGATTTGGTTCCGCTGGAGCAGAAAGATGCGGCCGATGCGGCCTACAAGGAACTTCTTGTTGATACTGACTGGCCTGTCCATCGCTGCAGTGCACTGAAAGGTGATGGTTGCCAGGAGTTGATCAAAGCATTGAGCTCTCTTCTTCCTGAAGGGCCTCAGCTGTATCCATCAGACATGGTGAGCGACCAACCTGAACGATTCCTGATGGGTGAATTGATTCGTGAACAGGTGTTGCTCAATACCCGTGAGGAGGTGCCCCATAGCGTTGCTGTGAGTATTGACCGTCTCGAAGAAATGCCCGCAAAGGGCAAGGGCCATGGGCGGACCGCAGTGTTAGCGACGGTGTTTGTTGAGCGCAAAAGTCAGAAGGGCATCCTGATTGGCAAAGGCGGTTCCATGTTGAAAACGATTGGTCAGGGAGCCCGTTTGCAGATGCAGACCTTGATTGATGGCCCGGTGTATCTCGAGTTGTTTGTGAAAGTGGTGCCGGATTGGAGAAGAAAGCCAGCCCGACTCGCAGAATTGGGTTACGACGGGGATGATTGAAACAAGAATCAAGTGCTGGATCCTGCGCCTGCGAGGATGCCAAGCATGAGCGATCAAACTCCGTTCCCTCCGTCTGATCTCGACGGTTTTCTAAATCTCTGTGCAGGCCGCTGGATGAGCCTGCGGAGTCGTTTTGATATGCAGGCTTCGGAGGAGGATTGGCATGCCAGCGAACGTGGAGAGATTGAAGTCGTGGCTTCGGTTGCCGATGCCGAGTCTCGTCTGGATGTCAACCCTGCTGAGGGTGACCAGACCACGCTGTTATTTCAAAGTGATGGATGTCTATCCATTCTCTCGGGAGGCAATGAGCAGCGCGGTTGTTGGCAGTTGCTTCAGGATGCAAGCCTTGAACTTCAATTGAATTCCGGTCATGGTGAGGAGGTGCTTGAACGGATTTGGTTCATCAAGCCCAATCTGCGTTTGCGCAGCACTACGTTTGTGGGTGAACACGGACAGCTCAGACAGGGAAGTTTTTGCTCGGAGATTCGGCGCGTGAGTGGTCCAAAAGGTTGAGATCTTATGGCTCCCTATCGCCTTGATGTGATCAGCTTGGCCCCGCAGGCCTTCGCTCCATTGCTCGAGGTTGGTGTGGTTGGGAGGGCATTCGGGGCAGGTATTGCTGAACTACATCTGCATAACCCTCGCGATTACACCATTGATCGTTATCGCAAGGTGGATGATGTTCCCTATGGCGGGGGGGCAGGCATGGTGCTCAAGCCCGAACCGGTGTTTGCGGCTTTTGAGTCGGTTCCTGTTGTCTCACGCTGTCGTGTGTTGCTGATGTCACCGCAGGGACAACCTCTGCGCCAGGTTGATCTACGGCGCTGGGCGAATGATTTCGACCAATTGGTGTTTCTCTGTGGTCACTATGAAGGTTTTGATGAGCGCATTCGTTCTCTTGCTGATGAAGAAGTCTCCATCGGTGACTTTGTGCTGACCGGCGGTGAACTACCAGCGATGACGATCATCAATGGAGTTGTCCGTCTTTTGCCCGGCACCGTGGGTGATGCTGAATCCTTAGTGGAGGAAAGCCATAGCGATCTTCTGCTTGAGCATTCTCATTACACGCGTCCTGCTGATTTTCGGGGGATGGTGGTCCCTGAGATTTTGCGGAGCGGTGATCACGGAGCCGTTGCTGTCTGGCGTCAACAGCAGCGCGAGCAAAGGACGCAGGAACGACGGCCGGATTTATGGAACCGTTGGCTGGGGATTCAAAATGCAACCGACCAACCGTAAGCGGTGGTTCATGCCAACTCCGATTCGATCCAATCAATGTGGTTCTATTGCCCTTAGTTTGATCTCAATTTCGCTTCGTTAGCACGAGATCAGGTGGTTAACGCCCTTTTGTTATTTGGAGAACAACTGAGTTTTTAGGCCTGTCTGAGCTTCCAGTTTGGATCTTGTATGACAAAGAAGGGGGCTCTAAGGATTGTCTTGGTGGTGGCACAGTGGTTGGTTGCCTCAAGCCGGAAGCATGATCTTTGTCAGTTCAGCTATGGAGCACGCCATTACCAATTTCGATGGTTTTTGCGCTGAGGGCAATGCGCGTTTACACGGATGGCAAACGT
>WTGE01000264.1 GCA_011525445.1 Synechococcus sp. CO36386bin_37 | reverse complement strand
GCTCAGGCCCTGGTGATGTGAAAACAGCAGGGGAGATCACTCTGATCAGATACCTTCGGCTGCTTGAACCTTCTCAATCTGTCTTTTCTTGAGCACAAGCATGATCTGTGCCAAAGCAACAGCAGCGAAGAATGCAAGCATGCCGTAGATCCGTACAGGATTCTGAAGAACAACTTCCGTATCAAGCTGACCGAAACCACCAACATTGGGGTCATCCGTGATGGGGGCACCAGCTTCAACAACATCGCCAACGGAAACCAGCAACGCAGGACCCACTGGGATTGTTTCTGTCATCTCAGAACCATCAGCAGCCTTGACTGTGACAATGCTCGCTCCATTATCACCAGGCTCGATGGACGTCACTGAGCCAGAGGAAGGAGCTGTGTAAACCGCGTTGTTACTTTTTTCGCCTGTCGGATAAACCTGCCCGCGTCCGCGGTTGCCACCTACATGAATGGAATATTTACCAAAACTAATGTTGCTGTCAGTGGCTGGGTCAGGAGAAAGAACAGGGAAGACAATCTCTTGGTGCTCATCACCTGGAATTGGCCCCACCAAAATCACATTGGGTTGGTCATCGCTGTACTGAGTGAAATAGACACCCTCAGTTTCCTCTTTGATTTCATCGGTCCAGCGATCCTGGGGAGCGAGAGTGAATCCATCAGGGAGCATCACAACAGCGCCAACCTGGAGGGGAACCTGGCTGCCATCAGCGCCAATTTCTTGAACACCGTCGTCATAAGGGACCTTCACCACCGCCTTAAAGACGCTGTCAGGCAAGACGGCCTGAGGAACTTCGGCTTGGGTCAACTTCTGAGCAAGGTGACAATTCGCACAAACAATCTTGCCCGTTGCTTCTCGGGGTGAATCGTAGTTTTGTTGTGCCCAGAACGGGTAAGCCCAACTTGAGGAGGGTGCGCTGAAAACAGCAAGACCAACAATCAGTGCGGCAAAAGTAGAGGAGAGCAGGCGGCGCATGAGAAAGCGAGGTAGGAGAGACAGCAGAAGAGGAGGGCTGATCAGGACCACCAGGGCTTGTCGCCCGTTCGGAAATCGGTGTCGGTCCACTGGCTAACGAAAACGTTGTCGTTCTCAACGCTGACATTGGCCAAAGCCAAGGAAAGAGGAGCAGGGCCGCGAACCACTTTGCCTGTGGCGTCGTATTGACTGCCGTGACAGGGGCACATGAATTTATTGGCCCCGCTGTTCCAAGGCACGACGCAACCCAAATGGGTGCAGATGGCATTAATGCCGTAGCTGCCTATGGCATCTGCACCTTCCACAATGAGATAGGTGGGATCACCCTTCAAACCTTGAACGAGACTGCGATCACCCTCGGAATGACTGCTGAGCCAGCCGCTGGCAGTCACGGCATTACCCAGTTCATCCTTGGCACTCGTTCCACCGCCACTACCGGCTGCCCTAGGTGGAATGAAGTAGTTCACCACCGGATAGAGCGCCCCAAGGGCCACGCCTGTGACGGATCCGAAGGTCAGCAGATTCATGAACTGCCGACGGCCCATGCCGGGCACATCACTAGCTGGCATCTGAGTCATGACTGACGCTCAATCAACACGGAATGCCGTCCATTATGAAGGGTAAACGTCCCGTCACGCTTTGCAACGACTGGGCTTTCAGATGATCCACTCAGGCGTTTCCGTGCTTGTAGACCCACCATCCGACCAATCCATCCTTCCTCTGAACGTGAATGAAGTCGTCGAACTCCTGCAAGATCGATGGCAAGCCAGCTACGACATGCAGCTCGTCGTGCGACGCAAACGGATGTATCTCCAAGTGATGTGGGCCTATCTCGAACAACAGTCCTTCCCACTCAACGAAGAGGAGTACCGCACGCACATTGCTCAAGTAATTGACGTCGTAAATCGTCTGGGGCAAGCAGAAATCGTTCGCTCTTGGTTACGGAACACCAAAGACCGCCCACGACTCGGGAAAGCCCTCAGCCTGCTGCTGCAGGGGGAGGGGCGGTTGGAGGAGTTTCTGGTCTAAGGCGTTCAGCCGCCGCAACAAGAGCAACACCGAAGAAAAACAGACCAGAGATCGCTCCAGCCAACAACGACATCGTGATCGGATCCGTGGAGGGTGTGAGCACCGCCCCTGCGAGAGCGGCCAACACCACCACCCAACGCCAAGCTGAAAGCATTCGTCTCCAACGCACCAAACCAAACAAGCCGAGGAGCAACTGCAAGACGGGCAACTGAAACGCCAGTCCCGTCGACAACATCAAGAGGAGAACAAAATCGAGATACCGCTCAATCGACCACAGTGGTTCCACCACATCAGCTCCGTAGCTCACCAGGAATCGAAGGGCAGCCGGTATGAGCGCCCACCAAGAAAAAGCAAGTCCTGCGAAAAAAAGCACAGCTGAGCCAGCGACAGCAGGAGCAATCAGTCGACGCTCGTTCCGCGTCAGGCCAGGCAAGACGAAGGCCAATCCTTGAAATAAAACGTAAGGAAGAGCCAAGGTGAGTCCCGTGTAGCCAGCAACCTTGAACGAGACAAACAGAAATTCTCCTGGGGCCAGCTGAAGGAAGCGGATGGATCCAGCTGGTTCCTCCAGAAATCTCACCAGAGGTTTCACAGCAAGCAAGCAAACCAATGCGGCCGTCACAATGGCGACCAGGCTGCGAAAGACACGCTGACGAAGCTCCTCAAGATGATCCACCAGAGGCATCTCCACATCGTGAGGCGGACCCTTCTCAAGAAAAGGGTTCACCCGAATGGGCTCGGGTGGGGGGAGCACTGTGTCCTCAATCGGCTCTGGAGGAATCAGACGAAAGGCAAAGAACTGCGATCAGGCTAGGAGCTTTCCTGTCATCAGTCGCTTTCTGGCGCGATCTGGCTCAGCCCAAACAATCTCCCCATCTCTGTGTTGCACGGTGCCCAGGGCGGACCCAGCAATCCTTTGAAGACCCTCAACAGGAGCTCGGACTACAGAAACTCTCCGATTCCCCCTGGCTCGACTGAACCAGGCAGCCAGATCAGCAGCGAGAGTCAGATCATCATCATCCGCGAATCCAGCTGATGCCTTGAGCACAACATGGCTGCCAGGACATTCCTGGGCATGAAACCAAAGATCACCCGGACGTGCACGACGAAGGCTTATCCAATCATTTTGTCGATGATTACGTCCCACTTGAATCACCAGCCCTGCTGGGCTCGTGATTTCCAAAGGCTGGGGTTCCAGACGTCTCGATCCCTGCCGTGAGCGACGTCTCATTCGCTTGGGCACGAACAGATCATCAAGCTCTTCTCGCAGGTCCAGAAGGCTTTTGGTTCGTGCTTCCAACCCCTCCCAGTCAGCACCAACAAGTTCTTCAAGAAAGCTTTCACTTCCTTCCAGAAGCATGAGCCGACCCTGGTGATGTTGAAGCCTCTCAAGCAAGGCAGGAACGGCACGCCTCAATTTCCGCGCTTTTCCATAGAGCTTTTGAGCCTGATCAATGGTCTCCCGATCGGGACTGGCCTGACATAACAATGCATCTCCCTGCTTTTGCAGCTCATCCGCACTGGCCGTCTCTTCAAGGCCAGCTTTCTGGTCCATCAAAAGCGCTTCTTCCCGCGTTCTGAGCTGCTTCAGCTGTTTGTGCAGATCGCTGATCGCACGATTCAAATCCAGACGCCGAAGGGCGTTTGTGTAGTACTTCCCTAACAACAGGCTAAGAGGTTGTGGACTGTTGGCACCCTGCTCAATCAAGTTGCCTGCGGACTGGGACGAAACACCAGAAGACCAAACGCGGTAAGCAAGGGGTCCCTCAAAGTGAAGGGAAAAGTCTTCAGATTCGAGTGCCTTTAACCAGCACAGCCAACGCTGGTACAGGGCCTGCCAATCGTCTTCAGTCAGCGACTGAACATTGGTCATCAGTCGTGCGTTGGCCTCATCTGGATGATCAGCAGCTAATTGCCTCGCAAGCACAGGACTGATGCCTTGGTAAGCGCTACGCATGGCCTTTTCAAGACTGAGAGGCAGCAGCTCAAGGCGTGCGCGCCAACGCTGTTGAGGCTCATCAAGCCGAGGCGCAATCCCCTGAAGCGCTGGAGGTGAAAGATAGCTATCCCCAGTTCCGAGGGGCCTAACTCTGGACTGATGCGGGCGCACTTGTCTTGCTATCGCAGTGATGCGTTGACGGTGATCCAGCAAAAGAAGATTGCTGTGACGCCCCATGAGTTCGAGAACCAATGTGCGTTGCGGCGACTGCCCAGGGCGACTGGCAAACTGAAATTTCACAACCCGTTCAAACCCCTGTTGCCAGAGATCCGTGAGCGCAAGGTGACGGAGGCCGTGCTGAATTTGTTGAGCCAATGTGCTCCCAGCACCATGTTTGGGTGGAGCTGGAATTTGAACCAACCTTGGAACTTCGGGCTTCCAGCTCAATTCAAGCCAAATCATTCCGCCCAATGTGCGAAAGCCAAGCTGAAGTGTCTGGGAATCGGGCTGTTGTGCTTTTTCGAACCGGCTTGGCAACAGACCTCCGCGTAAATCCGCCAACACAGCCCTCAGGCTGGTGAGATCCATCACTTGCGGGCTTTGGCTGGCCATGGGTTGCCTGAACAGCAGGCTGAAGAGGAAGCCCTTCTACCCTGCAATGCGGATTCAGGCTATTCATGGCTCCTGATGAATGGATCACCCGGCCCACGGTGGTCACCGGCCCGAGTGGGGTCGGCAAAGGCACCTTGGTTGCCCTGCTCAGAAAACGTCATCCAGAGCTGTGGCTCTCCATCTCTGCGACAACACGTGCACCACGCAGTGGAGAAATTGATGGCGTCCACTATTTCTTTCACACCCAAGAACAATTCAGCAAACTCGTTGAAAGCGGTGGTTTGTTGGAGTGGGCTGAATTTGCTGGAAACTGCTACGGCACTCCACGGCAGCCTGTGAGTGAACGTCTCGCTCAAGGGACCCCAGTCCTGCTGGAAATTGAACTGGAGGGAGCAAGACAAGTGAGACGAAATCTGCCCGAAGCGAGACAGATTTTCCTAGCTCCTCCAAGCGTGGACGTCCTTGAGCAACGCATACGTGGGCGAGGTACAGAAGCAGAAGAAGCCATCCAACGACGTCTAAAGCGAGCGCATGAAGAATTAGCGGCTCAACAAGAATTCGACGCGATCGTGATCAATGACGATCTTGAAACAGCCGTAACCGAGCTTGAGCATTTGATGATGCTGCACAGCTCATAAAAAAAGGGGGGGGGGTTACCCCCCTTATCAAATTGGTTCGCAACCCACCTCTTGATGGGTGTAGGACAAATCCTCAACCCATGGGGTGAAACAACAGATCAGGGAAAAAACGGTTCCATTCGATCAGGATTCCTGCCGTGAGTGTGAACCAAATCGCAGCAACGACTGGAGCCGTAGTGAGAAATTTCTTCATTGTAAATAAGAGAAAGTCTTTGAGAAATACAAAATCAACGTGGTGAGACCGTCACCTTGTTGTCGCTTTCAAGCAACTTGCCACTGGTGAATTCGCCAAAAGCAGCGACAGGCCAGGTGGCTGATGCGAGTAAGGATTTGAAAGCAAGAGAGACATCAATCTGAATCTCTTTGGTGTACTGCTCTTTCGTGCCGCGGGTGCCTTTGAGGTACTCACGACCGGCCCAGCCGATGCATCCAGCTATGTAGAGGAACATCAAACCTGGGTATACAAAATCACCGGCATGGCTCCAACGGCCATCCACGATCAAATGAGGTAAGCCATCTTCTCCACAGACAGCCTCGCTGTACATTTCAAAACGGGCTTTTGCTTGTGGCGTGGCAGCAGCACTGGCTCTCTGCTGAAAACGGGCACTTTCGGAGCAGGGAGTGAGACCTGCGACTTCTGCCTTGGCGACGGGAGCAAATCCGAACACCAGCAGGGCCGAGAGCGCAAGGGCGAAAAGACGACGCATCGGAACGGTTCCTGTTGAGCCTGCCCCAGAGCGGCAGGAT
>WTGE01000327.1:1626-5964 GCA_011525445.1 Synechococcus sp. CO36386bin_37 | reverse complement strand
ATTGAGCAGTGGTCCGCAGCAGGGCAGCTGAGCTGGGCAGCTGAGCAGGCGTGGGGTGACAACGAACTACTCAGCTCTGTCAGAGAGCTAGAAGATCAGGCCTCGAAAGGAGACACGAGCTGGGTGCCAGCTTTCAAATTGAGCGAGCCAGAGGCTCCTACGCCTCAAACAGCCTCCTACAACACCACCACAGGAAAGATCACGGTCAATAGCGCCTGGCACAGCCAAGCCAGCGAAACAGAAATCAACGCAGCATTCACCCAAGCACTAGGCAGCTATCTCGACTCCGCTTTCAATTCCAAAGGAAACAGCTCAAGCGGTGGAGCTCATGTTTTTTCATCGGTACTTACAGAATTAACAACTCAGGCATCTACAGGAGGCACTGAATCCAGACCCCTTCACACGAGTACTCAGGATATAACGGCAAGCATCTCAACAACAAATCCGACAACTCTATACGTTTCGACCAACGGGAATGACACCAACCCAGGAAGTTTAAATGCGCCATTTAGAACCATTCAACACGCCATCGATAATGCTCAAGCTGGTGATGTTGTTTCAATCCGCGGGGGCACCTACCGTGAGCGCCTCAAAATAGAAGACCTCAATGGCCGCGAAGACGCGCCGATCACGTTTGAGAATTTTCAGAATGAAGAAGTTGTACTTAGCGGCGCAAGTCCGATTAACTCAACCTGGGTCAAACAGGAAGACAACATTTGGAAAACGAATCTAAATTTCGACATATCTCAGCTGTATCTAGATGGCCAGATGTTAACAGCGGCCCGCTGGCCAAACATCACAAAGGAATGGGATCGGCTTGATGATTCAGACCGCCGCAACGCAACACCAGAGAGTTATTGGGATATTGAAGGCACGCGTGCTCTTGCCCTCGTTGATCCTGAAGAGCCAAATGTGTACAGAAATCATGAAAGCCAACAACGATTATCTGATCTTGACTTCAGTGTTGATGGGGCCATGCTGGTTCCGCACAAAAGTTTTGGCTTAACCCAATCTGGGGAGATTACCAATCACAAGGCAGGCGAATCATCATTTGATATTGACCCAAATTTTGAATTATGGCTCCGGAGTCCAGGACAAAGTGCACTGAAGGATTTTAACTGGACCAGTGGCAACGATGGGAGCGTTGAGACTGCGGATCTCTGGCCCACCAAAAACGGTCCAGTTGAGGGAACCAAACAGTTTCATTATCATCTCGAAGGCCATTTAGGCTTTCTGGATCGCCCACAGGAATGGCATTACGACAAGGAATCCGGAGACCTGTATGTCTGGATGCCTGATGACCAGGATCCCAATTTGAGTGACTTGCAGGCACGTGCCTGGGATCGTTCAACCTCCTATATCGCCGACCCCGATCTACATCCAGATGCTGATTATCACGTACTACTGGAGATTGACAATTCATCATTTCTAGATTTTAAAGGCATCACACTTCATACTGGAATATTTGAATTTAACGAAGCAACGAATTTAAATTTTGATGGGATGCGCTTCCTATATCCGACCTATGACGGTCGGATGCTGAAGGATGGAGAACGCCCTCTTTATGACAATCTCATCAAACCGGTCAGCCTGAAAGGTCGGCCGGAATTGGATGAAGTTCCCGATTCCAATATTAGTTTTACAAATTCAGAATTTGCCAACGGAATCAGTCATTTGCTTCGCGCTTCCGGACCTGGATTGGAATTAAAGAATAGTTATATACATAACGTTCGTGATCGCGGAGCCCTAAGGGTCTCATCGGCGCCAGGCATGAATGTTGAAAGGAATACATTTCACACCTTTGGCTTTGGTAGTGCTGCGAAAATCGGCGATTCATCTGTATGGCAATACAACCACATTCACTCATTCCACGGTGATGGAGATGTCTCGGGTATTCAGGTACCAGCAGCATCTCAAGAAGGAGCTTTGATCGCCTACAACTGGATTCACGATGCCCCAGGCCGCAATGGAATCCGGTTTGATGGAAGCCCCGCGGGTATCCGAGGCACTGCTCATCACAACGTTGCTCATGAAACTCGCCGTGGAATGAGAATCAAAGGTGATCAGCATGAAATCATGAATAACACCTTAGTATCTAATTTTTCTTACGATTTAAGTGCTGATCACGGCAAATTTTATGGATACCTGGACCTGAATGATGATGGCGTTGATGATGGAATGGAGTGGGATGATCGATACGTACCTTCAAGACATGGGAAGGACAAGGATCGACGCCGAGGCCATTTCAATTCAAGTATTCATAACAACGCATTTGATCGGATGCCTGATCCTTTTGGCGTTGGATCTCCAAATCAGGCAGTTGGCAATTCCTATGTAAGCGATTACGGGCAAGACAATAAACGTACTTCATTGATCAAAGAAGAGCTGCGAGACCCTGAAAATTTTGATTTTCGTCCAAAACAAAATTCAGCACTTGTTGATACAGGCCTACATATCTCTGGCATTACTGATGGATATCAAGGAGAGGCACCCGATAGTGGCGCCTATGAAGTAGGTGCTACGTCCTATTGGATTCCAGGCCACCGTACAAAGAAAGCTAGGACCCCGATTGCCCCAAATGGTTCAACAACCGTCAAACCCGACGCTGATTTGATGTGGCTGGAAGGGAAGGATGTAAAGCTGAACCATGTTTACTTTGGCGAGGATTCAACCGACCTTACGCTCGTTAGCTCGCAAACCAACAATATTTTCACACCCCCTGAAGGTCTCATTCCGAGCACAACCTATTACTGGCGAGTTGATACGGAACAACAAGATGGCTCGGTTGTTGAAGGTGATCTTTGGTCGTTCCAGGTGGTTGAAGCATTGCCTGCGATGCCGAGTGTTCTGGTTCGTGCTGTTCCCGGAGAAACGCTACCGATTGACCCAGTATCTGACTCAACTTTGCCCGATTACGACTTTTATATTGGAAGCCATGAGGTTACGAATGCGCAGTATGCGCAGTTCTTGAATTCTGTAGCTTCAGTCGATAATTACTTGCTCTATGACAATAAAATGGGTGAGACAGATTTTGATCAGGGCCTAGGTGGTATCACTCGGCAGGGGGAATCAGGCGATTATTCCTATACCGTTGTTCCTGAATTAGCCAATCATCCAGTAACTTATGTCAGCTTCTACGATGCTGCACGTTATGCAAACTGGCTATCGACTGGCAGCAGCGAAAACGGTGTTTATGCGATCAAGCCAGCACAAAGTGATAATAAAGAAGAGGAAATTCCACGTGATCAAGATAAGTTTGACAGAGGTGCCTACGCGCTGCCCTCCCATGCGGAATGGCTGAAGGCAGGCCTTTATGACTCTTCCTCTGATCCGTCGCTACACATCTACCCAACACAGACTGATCCCATTGGGGTAGACCAGGCCAATATTGAAGGCTCTGCTTTTGCAGGGCTTGCACCAGTCGGAAGCTTCGACCAACCCAGCCCATCGGGCACGTATGACCAAGCTGGTAATGCCTGGGAATGGCTCGATGACGTTGCTTATTTACCCAGCGAGTTACCTGGAAAACTTCGAAAAGGTGGCAGTTTTCTTCACCCTGTGAGCCTCAACTCAATGAGCTCACGCTCCCCTGGGAAAACTAGAGCGGCGTCCGATCAAGGCTCGGATTGGGGATTCCGCGTTGTTCGTAAGCGTACTGACAATCAGACCCCTGCCTGGAAATCAACAGCCTGGGTATTGGATGATGCCTATGAAAACGAGTCGTATGCATCCTCGATTGCTGATCTTGCCTTTGATGCGGATGGAGACCCTCTAAGTTTTACGATCGAGAGTGGTCCTAAGTGGTTGAACGTTACGTCTGATGGAACCCTTGAAGGAACACCAGGTTCCGGTGATTCTGGCAATAAGTCCGTTGTTTTCCGTGTTGAAGATTCCTTAGGGGATTCACAGACACTTGATGTTCCCTACACCATAAAAGTGATTCCAGACACGACAATCTATGTTTCTCCAGACGGGGACGACAGCAATCCGGGCACGTACGAGCAGCCGCTGGCAACGATTACCTATGCATCATCGATTGCTCAACCAGGTGATCATATTAAGCTAAGAGGGGGGATATACAAAGAAAGAGTTCATATTGACAACATCCATGGCACTGAAGAAGAGCCAATAACGATCAGCAATTACAACGATGAAAAAGTTGTGATTGAAGGCGCAAAAGACATTACAAGCGAATGGATACCTTACGAAGGCAATATCTGGAAAACAACCGTTGACTTTGATGTCACTCAGCTATTCCTTGATGACGCGATGCTCATCGGGGCACGTTGGCCAGACATCAAAAAGCATTGGGATGAATACGATGAGTCTGATGGTAAC
>WTGE01000327.1:0-1616 GCA_011525445.1 Synechococcus sp. CO36386bin_37 | reverse complement strand
TTCTAATGCGGATCGAATAATAGAAGAAGGCGCACTGACCAATCGCTTTGAAAATCAAGATGAAGGGCATAGCCTTTCTGATCTGAATGTCAGTGTTGAAGGTGGCGTTGTAGTCGTTAATGGAGTAGGACCGACAGTTCTTGATATCACATCTCACAACGCTGGCGAAGCAACGTTTGAAACATCATCAGGAGCTGAAGATCGGAAGAGCCTTGAAAAATACTACATCACAGGAGATCTCGATCTACTTAATTCAGAACGTGAGTGGTTTTACGACAAGGATACGAAAGAACTATATGTTTGGCTTGAAAATAATGCCAATCCCAATCAAGCATCAATTAAGGCGCGTGGTTATACCGAACAAGAACACCAGACAGACTCTGATCGAATCTTAAAAGTATATGACTCATCTCACATTAAATTCGATGGAATCACAGTTCAAACAGGTGCATTTCATTTATTAGGCTCTCACAACCTAACGTTTGAAAACAGTAAGTTTTTATATTCTGGTCATCACAAGCAAATGCTTGGTGCTGATATTAATAACGCAGAGGGTAACCATGAAAACTATATCAACATCAATGGCAATGAAACAGGTGGACCGGCTGGATTACAGGATCGAAATGGCGATGCGAGCTTGACCTGGCGTAGGTGCGAATTTGCGAACTCCTATTCACTTCTCCTTTATCACGGGCGTGGTGGTTCAAATTATCTTGTGGAAGATAGCTATTTCCACAACAAGCCCCACGGTGGAGGCATGTTGTGGAGCGCTGGAGTGAATGATGGAAATATCGTCCGCCACTCAACATTTCATACGGGCGGATGGGGTGGTATGGGGAAATTTGGGAATAGACACGCACAACAGGGTGCGCAGTCCTTGGCTGAATTCAACCGAATTTATGACTTTCACTTTCATGGTGATGATTCTGGAATCCAAGTGAATCGCGGCAATGTCATGGGAACGACATTGCAAAACAATTGGATTCATAACATGCCAGGAAGAAATGCCATTCGCTTTGATGGCGATGCTGCAGGAATGGGGGGGACAGTACAAAATAATGTGTTAACTGGTGCCAAGCGTGGTACACGATTGAAAGGTGATCTGCACACAATTGCAAATAACACTGCCTTCGGCAATACTCATATAGACATCAATGTTGCGCATGATAAGTTCTATGGTTTTACAGAAGGATACGATCCAGCAATTGACGGAATCATTCGCCCAACAGCTGAAAACAATTATTTTAATGTTTACGACTACCGAGCTGAGGGACGCCGGGGTTCAGCAGAAAAACTTGGCAATAAACATTCCATTGCAGTAAATAATGCGGGCAATCAAGATAGTTATCCATCGGAATACGAAACACCTGGTATCCAGGCCAACTCAACGACCCGCAGCAGAGGCAATGTTCTTCAATCTGAGCTCCGTGATCCCGAAAATTTTGACTTTCGCTTAAAAAGTGACTCTCGCTTAATCGATGCAGGTGTTGAACACGCAGGAGTCACTGGTCGTTTTAATGGTTCTGCTCCAGATATTCGAGCCTATGAATCCGGAGATCTGAACTATTGGATCCCTGGCCACCGCACGGACAAGGCACGATCTCCCATTCCCTACG
>WTGE01000123.1 GCA_011525445.1 Synechococcus sp. CO36386bin_37 | reverse complement strand
CTAAGACAGTTTACGGCAAGGGTCGCCAGGACTTCCAGGGTGCGCCGCTTCTAATCGCTTCATTGAAATGGAGAAATCCATGCATGTCCAGCTGCTGGCCCAATGCCTGCTGAAGCCGTGGCACCAGATCTGGGCCTTCAAATATCCCACCGGTGTAAATCTGCACCAGAGACGCACCAGCTGCAATCCGTTCCCAGGCCGCTTCCGCGGATGAGATCCCTCCCACCCCAATCAGCGGCAAAGCCGGACCGGCGCTGGCACGCAGCCTGCGAATCACCTCCACAGCGCGGTGGCGCAACGGATCGCCACTCAGGCCTCCAGGCTCTTCAGCAAGCGTGCGACCGGTCTGCGCGATCAATCGTCGTCCCAGGCCCAGACGGTCAAGACTGGTGTTCACAGCGATGACACCCGCCAGGCCCTCCTCATAGGCAAGCCGGGCGATGCCATCAATGGCATCGTCTTCGAGATCAGGAGCAATCTTCACCAGGAGGGGAGGACAGGCCGGAAGTCGGCGCAAGCGCTCGACCAGGCGACGCAATTGCGTTGCATCCTGAAGATCTCTCAAGCCAGGGGTATTGGGGGAGCTCACATTGATCACGGCGTAATCCGCCAAAGGAGCCAAACAGTCCAGAGAAGCGGCGTAATCATCCGCAGCCTGCTCCAGGGGAGTCACTTTCGACTTGCCGAAATTGATCCCGAGCACAGCAGGTCGCTGGCCTGGCGCCGGTAAGGCCTGGCGCTCCAGGGTGCGTTGCATCGCCTCAGCACCAAGATTATTGAATCCCATCCTGTTGAGCGCAGCCCGTTCCGCCGCAAGCCGAAACAGGCGCGGCCTGGGGTTCCCTGGTTGACCGTGCCACGTCACCGTTCCCACTTCTGCAAATCCGAACCCGAAGCAATCCCACACCCCAGCGGCCACGCCGTTTTTGTCAAACCCTGCCGCCAGGCCGACCGGATTGCTGAAACGACAGCCGAACAAAACCTGCTCCAGGCGCAGATCCCGACGCTGCAGTTCTGTCGCCATCCCATCCAACACGGAAGAGATCCCTGGCCATCGGCGACGCAGGCTCGCCTCTGCCAGAGCCCGTAAAGCGGCCTGACTGAGTTGTTCCGCATCCAACCCGTCATCCCTGGCGAGCTGCGGGCCCAACCACCGCCGGTAAAACCCTGCGGTGGACAACATCCCTGGGGATGACGGATCAGCCATCTGGGCTCCTGGATTGTTTCAATCCTGCCCGGTCACGTCGCAACCTCCAGCGATCCTTCTCCACCGGCTCGACCCACCAGTCACGCCAACGCCAGGAACCCTGACGTTCGGCCAAACGATTGAGTGGCTGTTCCACCAACTGCGCCAACTCCACTGCCGTTAATCCATAGCCTCTGGATGCAAAGCGATCGGCAAGCTCCAGACGGGTGAGCAGCTTGTGCAAAGCAGGAGGGGCCGGGTCCTCGATCAATGGCTTGGGAACAGAGGCCTGCTGCATCACAGCAGATGGTGGAGCTGTCTGTTGCTGACCTTTGGAATAGGCAACAGCGATTTGATCAACGCGATCGTTATCGGGATCCCCGCTGTGACCCTTCACGTAGCGCAGCGGCACAGCCTCGAGCCGAGCCTGATCCAAGGCCTGCCACAGATCCTGATTCAGCACAGGCTTTCCCGCTGCCGTACGCCATCCTTTTCGTTTCCAGCCTGCCATCCAGCTGCCGAAGCCGTCGATCAGATATTTACTGTCAGTGCGCAGAACCAGATCTGGATGCAACGGTAATTCCGCCAGGCGTTGCAGGGTGGCAAGCGCAGCCTGGAGTTCCATTCGATTATTGGTCGTTGCCGGATCGGAACCACCAAATTCCTCCACGCTGCCGTCCTCAAAACGGATCAATGCACCCCAACCGCCAGGACCTGGGTTTCCACTGCAGGCACCATCTGTCGCTGCAGCCACAACGCGACCACGAGCATCAACCATTGATTCCACCACCGAACATTCGGTACAACAGGTCGTTCTTCTCCATTGTGGAGTCCCCGTTTATGCGGCGAACCTACCTACGGCGGCTTGTTCTGACCGGAACAGCGTTGATGCTCGGGGGCAGTTCTCTTGCGCTGCCTGGGTGGACTCAGTCGATCTTCGACAGCAGACCGCTCAAGCAAGACCAGTTCGCCGTCCTGGCGCGTGCCGTCGGCCACGACAGCTGGAAACTTTTGGTGCTGGAACAGATCAAAACCAGGCCTTTGTGTTGGGAGGATCGCAGCGATGGACTGGTTCAGCCGTCGCTGAACAGCTTTGATTTCACAGGAATTTGCAGTCGTTATCTCGACAGCAACGGCTATTCACTGCGTACGGCAGGCGAAGACACGCGCAAGTCCGTTCGTTTGCGCTTACAGCAAGGGCGCAGTGGGCTTGAACTGCAGGCCATGGATCCGAACCAGAGCAGTGCCGTGGTTGTTGCCCGGGCCGCCCAACCCAAACGCAATAAAGATGCGTTCGTGAAACTCAAACTGGAACCGGGTTGGCGGCTTGAACGTCGGGCTTACAAGGGTCGAACATTGAGTCATGTGTATTTCGCCAACAGCGAACCGATGCGGATGTTGATGGCAAAAGCCTCCAAACGCCCGAACCGGTCTGTTCTGGTCTCAACGGTGGCCCGGACTCCCAGACCATCGAGACCCCTATCCCAATACGCCGGTCGAGGGCCGATTGCTCTGGAAGTGATTCCGTTTCGGCCTTAGATCACTTCGTCCTGCAACCCATCCAGCACGATAAGGAAGACTTCTTTCAAGCAGAAAACACAGGGGCCTGTCGCCACAAAAAAGGCCAGTTCAAAGAACTGGCCGGAGAAAGTTGAGCGTGAAAAACTCCTGGGTTCAACCCCTGGAGCTGAGACAGATCACTTGATCGTGACCTTGCCACCCACCTCTTCGATGGCTTTTTTCAAGGCTTCAGCATCATCTTTGGAGACACCTTCCTTGATGGCCTTTGGAGCTGCCTCCACCATGGCCTTGGCATCACCCAGGCCAAGACCTGTGGCTTCGCGGACAGCCTTGAGGACCTTGATCTTGGCGGAAGCATCAAAGCTTTCCAAGACCACATCAAATTCGGTCTTCTCTTCAGCCGCTTCACCACCTCCAGCAGCGCCGGGGGCAGCCATGACGACACCTGCAGATGCGGCAGCGGACACACCAAAAGCATCCTCAATCTGCTTTACAAGCTCGGAAGCTTCAAGCAGGGAGAGCGTTTTAAGCGATTCAAGAATTTCGTCGGTTTTTGCAGACATGATTGGGAATCAGCAACAGATCAGGAAAAAAAAGTGAGGTCGAAGACGTTCAGCTTTCGCCGGATTCGGCGTGCTGATTGAGCGCTCGTGCAAGACCGGAGGGAACCTCGTTGACGCCAACAGCAATCTTGGTCGTGACTGCGTTGACGGCACCAGCGATCTGGGCCATGAGCACTTCCTTGGACGGAAGTTCACCGATAGCTTTGATCTCATCCTGAGACAGGAGCTTGCCTTCGAAAAGGCCACCCTTCGTCTCTGATTTTTTGGTCTCCTTCTGAAAAGACTGAACCGCCTTGACGGCACCACCCACATCACCCTTGATCAGGACGAAGGCGTTGGTACCGCTCAGAAGAGAGTCGAGGCTTGACCAGACACTGTCGCCATCAATGGCACGACGCATCAAAGTGTTTTTGGTCACTTTGCAAACGCCTTTGCTGGCCTGCAGACGAGTCCGCAGATCAGACATTTCCTTGATGGAGAGGCCCTGATAATCCAGAACCAGTGCCATTTCGGCCTCGCCCAGAAGCTGCTTGAGCTCCTCGACGATCTGTTGCTTGTTCTCCAGAGTGCGGCCCATAGGGATTAAATCGGAGGAACAAGCTGGACACGCGAGCGTTTCGGGACTCCAAAAGGAGACGAGGCCGCGTGTCGATCCAATCCAATGGGAGAAAAATCGTTGCGTCTGCCTCGGCAGGGCTTACATCGCCTGGGTGAAACCGAAGTTTCAGCCAAGAGGACCACCTGCTGTCTTTGGCCGGGCGCGTGCCCGTCTGGCGTAAGCCAGTTGATTAATTTAACAGAGAGGGCCCAATTGAGAACTGGTGGCGTTGAAACGCCGGGGTGCTGGTGTTTCTATCGCCACCAAGCACCCCATGCTGTCCTTCAAACGCTTCAAGGGCGCATCATGCGTCCTGTCAATCGTCCTGGTTCATGTCCTGCAGAGCAGCGATATCCACTTCCACGGAAGGACCCATGGTGGAGGTCACATACAAGCTCTTCCAGTAGCGGCCTTTGGCACCACTGGGCTTGTTGCGGTCAACGGTTTCCTGCAGGGTCTTGAGGTTTTCCAACAAGGCCTCAGCGCTGAAACTTGCTTTGCCGAAGCGGACATGGACAATTCCGGTGCGATCAGCACGGAATTCGAGCTTTCCTGCTTTGAATTCCTGAATCGCAGCGGCCAAGTCGGTTGTGACCGTTCCAGCCTTGGGATTAGGCATCAGACCACGTGGACCCAGCACACGACCGAGCTTGGCCACCTTCGGCATCATGTCGGGTGTGGCAATCAAAAGGTCGAAATCCATCTCTCCCTTTGAAATGGCATCAACGAGGTCTTCATCACCAGACAATTCAGCACCGGCGGCCTTCGCCTCAGCCACTTTTTCGCCGCGGGTAATCACCGCAATACGAACGGTTTGGCCGGTGCCCTGAGGGAGGGCAACCGTTGTGCGGAGCTGCTGGTCGGTGTACTTGGGATCGATACCAAGGCGCACATGCGCCTCCATCGTTTCATCAAATTTAGCTGTGGCGTTCTCCTTCACCAACTGAATGGCTTCAAGAGGCGAATAGGCGCGGTCCTCGACTTTGGTGACGAGGCTGGCCAGACGTTTGGAAAGTTTTGGCATGGCAGGTGTGGGGTTCAAGCGACGCTGAGGCCTCCCCCGAAATCAATGAACGGAACAAACAACGAACGCAAAGCGTTCAGTCGCTGATGGCTACACCCATGTTGCGGGCGGTGCCTTCGATGATGCGCATCGCCGACTCAACGCTGGTGCAATTGAGATCGGGGAGCTTGGTCTTGGCGATCTCCTCAAGCTGGGAGCGATTGATGGAGCCAACACTGCCCTTGGACGACTCACCGGAACCCTTTTGAATTCCAGCAGCCTTGGTGATGAGAACCGAGGCGGGAGGCGTTTTGGTGATGAACGTGAAACTACGGTCTTCAAAAACCGAAATTTCAACCGGAATCACATAGCCGGCCTTGTCCTGGGTGCGAGCGTTGTATTCCTTGCAGAACGCCATGATGTTGACCCCATGCTGACCGAGGGCAGGACCCACCGGCGGCGCGGGGTTGGCTTTGCCGGCCTGAAGGGCCAGCTTGATCACAGCTACGACTTTCTTGGCCATCGGCAAGCGGAATTGAACATGTGCGGATCACCTGTCGCGAAGGACCGGTACGGCGAGATGGGGAACCATCTCTAAGGCCGCCCTCCGCAGGAGACGGCCGCCGTGGAATCAGTTCTGTTTACTGATTTGGGAAAACTCGAGTTCCACTGGGGTTTCCCGACCGAAAATCGACAGCAAGGCCTTGAGCTTGCTGCGTTCACCAGATACCTCAATGACCTCACCCTGGAAGTCCTTGAACGGACCGGCTGTCACGAGGATCTGATCGCCCTCGGCGAGATCCACCTTGACGACCGTCTTCTTCTCAGCAGCGCGCTTGAAGATACGGTCAACCTCAGACCGGCTCAGAGGTCTGGGCTTGATATGACCTCTCGCCTTGCCAGTTGCACGCCGATCCTCGGCACCCACGAAATTGATGACGTTGGGAGTACTGCGGACCGCCATCATCGTGTCCTCATCCAGAACCATCCGGACCAGCACATAACCGGGAAAGACCTTTTCCTCCGTGGACTGCCGACTTCCATCTTTCTTGACCTTCACCGCCGGAGTTTCAGGAATTTCAATCTCAAGAATGCGGTTGCT
>WTGE01000080.1 GCA_011525445.1 Synechococcus sp. CO36386bin_37 | reverse complement strand
GTCGGCTACAGAGTGATGTTCGGCGGAAGCCTGATGAGTTCCATGGATCGCCACCCCGATCGCGTGATCTATTCGTCTCGCTATGCCAGTGCAGCAGCTGGTGCCTATCAATTCATGCCATTCACATGGGACCTCGTGAAAAGAAGTCTTGGAGTGAGGGGTTTCGGTCCTGAGGTCCAAGACCAAGGCGCCCTATTCCTGGTTCAAAGGCGCAAAGCATTAAGGCTGACTGACGTTGGCGTCATGACCCCTCAACTTGCAGCAAAGCTCGCTCCGGAATGGGCTTCATTCCCAACGTTGCGTGGTCACAGCTACTACGGACAACCTGTCAAGAAATTTGCCAATCTCAAATCCTTCTACAACATTAATCTGAGCCAACTGCGTCAGATTCGAGATCAGCGTCAAGAAGCATTGAGTGATTCAACTGGACAGAACAGCCCCAAAAGACCGGTCTGTACCGGTCCTTCTATCCTCTGTGGGATGCCCTGACATCATTCATTCGTCTGACTCTTCTGCCAATTTCCGTCCGACAGTGGCTTGAGCAATCAGATAGGCACCAACAATTCCTCCAATGAATCCCATCCCGTTTCGAATGAGAGGGAGAATTTCATTTGTTCGGGTCACCACCGGTGCGATTCCAAACACCCCAAACAGCATCACCCATAGTGGAGACAACAACAGAAGCCAGGCCCAAGCGATACGTTCACCGTTCTTACGGGGATAAGCAGCAAAACCCGCAATCAATCCCCCTAATACTGATGTGGCCAAGGTGAGAAGCCACTGTTCCTGAGGCAATCCAGGAACAAACTGACATCCGCCCCTATCAAGACAGAGTTCCACAGCTCCGACTGCTGCGAGGATTGATCCATCTTCACCGTTATCTCGAACGTAGTACTGGTTGCCGTAACGGGTCTGAAGCTCGACCCACCAGGTGCGAGGCATCAATGCGAAAAAAGCATCTCCAACATTGAAATTGAGCAGATTGCCTCCCCGTGGATCTCCGATAATCAACAAACTGCGTTCATCGAGCCCCCAAAACTCCTTCACAGCGAGCCCCGGTGTGCGCTCGTACTGGGTGAGAACTCTGAGCTTCCAGCCACTGCGCTGTTCAAAGCTCTCCAGCGATGATTCCAGATCCTTCAGCTCTGAGTCGCTGAACGCCCGAGCCAGGTCAATCACTGGCGTTGGATGATCGGGTAGCAACTCAGGATTGTCACTCGCGCACACCGGATTTGCGAGAAGGAACACCAGAAATAGACTGAACCATGGGGATAACAATCGAGTGAGGCGCTGATGTGTTCCCATGGCTCTGTCGCATTACAGGCATTCTCTCCAATGAACGGTCCTGCTGCGCCCTGCCCAAGCTGGCTTCAACGGCGATTCGCTCAGGCGGGAGGATCCGTCCCTTTCTCCCAGTTCATGGCATGGGCTCTTCACGACCCTGAACATGGCGCCTATGGAAGTGGTCGATTGAGGGTTGGTCCGGAGGGTGACTTCGTCACATCGGCCAACCTTGGTCCTGATTTTTCAGCATTGCTTGGTCATCAAGTGGTGCAATGGTTGCGCGACCTCGCGAGAACACACCCCACGGAGACCCTTTCCATTGTTGACGTCGGTCCTGGCGAAGCCGAGCTCACTTGTGACCTGATCGATCATTTGGCTTCAGAGCTTCCGGATTTGATGCCTCGACTGGAAATGGTCCTGATTGAGATCAATCCAGGAATGGAACAACGGCAACGAGACCGCCTGAGCAAGCATCAATCTTCTCGCGATCGCCTGCAGCGCATGAAGCATCGATGGACGTCAATATCCGATCTCAGGGCTGAACCCATACGTGGTGTCTTGATTGCCCATGAACTGTTCGATGCCTTTCCTGTGGAGCGACTTGTCCTGCGCAACGGACACCTGCAACGCCAAACCGTTCAACTGCTGACTGGAAAAAAGAGTGAGACAACGTTGGTTTGGGGGGATGAACCCATTCCGGCTGATCTGCAACGGCGAATCGACTCCACCCTTCTGGCAACAGGAATTGCTTTGCCTCCTGAGGATGCCGAGGAAGGATGGACGACGGAATGGCACGACCACTGTGCTGCCTGGTTCAAAAAGGCCTCTGAAGCTCTCATTGATGGCCATCTACTGATTGTTGATTACGCCCTGGAAGCTCATCGCTACTACACATCACATCGAAGCCGGGGAACCCTGGTGGCCTACCGGAATCAACAGGCAAACAACGACGTGCTGAATCGAGCTGGAGAACAGGATCTCACGGCCCACCTCTGTATTGAGAGCCTTGTGCACCAGGCCACAAGCAATGGATGGAATTTGGAAGGTGAATGCCGACAGGGGCAAGCCTTGCTGGCCTTGGGACTCGCAGAACGGATAGCCAGTCTGCAAAACCTGGAAGGACATGAAATCGCGGAAGGATTCAAACGTCGTGAAGCTCTGCTGAGACTGGTCGATCCTGCTTGTCTCGGAGAATTTCGATGGTTGTCCCTTTTCCGCTCCAACAACACTTTGAAAAGCAATCAATCCAGAGAAAAAAGTCGATTTCTGTGTGAACCCTCCAGCCTCAGCCCATCGAAGCCAGGCACGCCTTGATTTCGTCAGTACTGACGTCATTCACGATTGAAACCTCACCAATTCGCGAAGGAAGCACGAAACGAAGTTGGCCATTTTGAACCTTTTTATCCCCCTGCAATGTTTGAAGAACGGACGCTGGATCGAGTTTCGGCCACTGTGTTGGCAAGCCTGCGCAGGCAATTAGACGCTCCTGACGATCGGCGTCAGATTGAGGCAATAGGCCACGACGGACAGCTAACGATGCAACAGCAACCATTCCCATCGCTACAGCCTCTCCATGAAGCCAGGTTCCATACCCCGTGATTGTCTCCACAACATGCCCAAAGGTATGGCCGTAATTCAAGATGGCGCGTTGACCCCCTTCCTTTTCATCAGCTGCCACGATCACGGCCTTGGCTTGTGCTGAGCGCTCAAGCATCGTCACCAGTAGATCGGGAGAGATCAAAGCGAAATCGGAGAGAGAAGTGGACTGTTCCAGCAGCTCAAACAGTTCAGGATCTCCAATCACTCCGTACTTAATCACCTCAGCAAGACCCGCTCTGAATTCTCGAGTTGGCAGGGTTTGCAGAGTATCAGGATCAATCAGGACCAACCTTGGCTGGTGGAAGGCGCCGATGAGATTTTTTCCGCCAGGGTGGTTGACACCTGTTTTTCCTCCAATCGCAGCATCGACCATCGCAAGCAGCGTGGTGGGAACCTGAACCACATCGATGCCGCGTAACCAGCAGGACGCAGCAAAACCTGTCATATCTCCGATCACCCCGCCGCCGAGAGCCACCATCAAGGACTGACGCTCGAGACCAGCTTGCTTGGCAGCATCGAGAATGGTGCTGAATGTATCCAGAGTCTTCTGATCTTCGCCTGCAGGAATGGTCAGCAAAGTGGGGAGGAATCCTGCCTGTCTCAAACTAGACAGAGAACGTTCGGAGTAGTGAGCAGCCACATCTGGATGACTCACCACCAAGATTTTGGTGTTGGAACCAACTCCGGTGCGTTTGAGCTCAAGCCCAAGCTGATCCAGCCCACCCGACTGAATGAGAACGTCATAGGGATTGTTCTCGAGAGCAACCCTCAGTCGTCTGAAATCCGCCGATGGTGCTGTTCGACTTTGTCGGGTCTGAATCATGCCAACCATTGTGTCCGATCTATTCTCCTGCAAACCATCGGTGGGTGATGGCGATGCCTTCAACGTCCAAGCTGCGGGCGACATGGACTGCCTGGGGCTTCTTGGCACCCGCACTGATTCTGCTCAGTCTTTCGGTGTTGATCCCGGCGTTGATGGCGCTGGTGATCAGTTTCACGCAGACCGGCCTGGATGTGAGTGAGCCATTGAAGTTCGTCGGCATGGCCAACTTTCAACGACTCCTGAACGATCCGATGTTCTACAGGGTGTTGGGAACCACGCTCATCTATTTAGTCGGCGTTGTACCTCCGATCGTGATCGGGGCCTTGACCCTTGCCGTACTAGTGAATCGAGTGCTTCCAGGAGTACACCTGCTGCGGGCTGCCTTCTACACCCCAGTTCTGGTTTCCATCGTTGTGGCTGCCATCGCTTTCCGCTGGCTCTATGCGGAAAATGGTCTGATCAATGGCTGGATGGGTGCATTGATTGGTCAGGACTTCATCCCGATTGGTTTCTTGACCAACCCCCTACTGGCACTCCCAGCGGTCATGCTCGTCACACTGTGGAAAGGCCTTGGGTACTACATGGTGATCTTTCTCGGCGGTCTGCAGGGGATTCCCAAGGAACTGTATGAAGCTGCTGAGCTGGATGGCAGTGAGGGATGGCGAAAGCATGTGGACATCACACTCCCATTGCTTCGACCTTATGTGACCTTGGTTGCTGTGATTTCAGCCATTGCTGCAACGAAGGTGTTTGAAGAGGTGTTTTTAATGACCCAGGGAGGACCGGCGGACTCCACACGAACGCTTGTGTATTACGTCTACGACCAGGCATTCGCTGAACTTGAAATCAGTTACGCCTGTACCGTCGGGTTGGCGTTATTCCTTCTGGTGTTGGTCCTCACAGCAATCCGATTAACGTTGGGTGGTGAACGATCCCTGACTTAAAGCATGGATGGTGTGTGATGGGTGAGGATGACAGTCCTCTCTCTGAAGAACAGCATCGGATGCCAAGCGCTGAGAAAACAATCGGAGTGATCGGAGGCGGACAGCTCGCCCTGATGCTGATTGAAGCAGCACGAACAAGGGGTGTGGAAGTAGCAGTCCAAGCCGCAAAGGGAGAAGACCCCGCAGTAGCCGTAGCGGATCATGTTGTTTACGCATCATCCACGGATGCTCAAGGAACGCGAGATCTGGCTAAACACTGCACTGGGATAACATTCGAAAACGAATGGATAGGAATCGATGCGCTGATGCCCCTGGAGCGAATGGGGCTTCGATTCACTCCCTCACTGGCGAGTGTGGTACCACTGGTCAACAAATTATCTCAACGTCGGCTTCTTGATGATCTGTCGATTCCCAGTCCAGATTGGATCTCGCTAGCTGAACTCAATCCCGGATCCCCAGCCTTACCAAGTGGTTGGTCTTTTCCAGTCATGGCCAAATCGGCTTACGGAGGTTACGACGGCAAGGGCACACGCGTATTGAAAGATCTAAACGGCTTGACGCAATTGCTGCGCAATGTCAACGCAAAGGAGTGGCTGATTGAAGCATGGGTGAACTATCAACAGGAATTGGCTCTGGTCGCGAGCAGAGATCAACAAGGAAGGATTCGTACTCTTCCCTTGACAGAAACGCACCAAAAGAACCAGGTTTGCGATTGGGTCGTCGCACCCGCCTCAGTCAGTCAAATCGTTGACGCAACAGCCTATAACTTTGCAGCCTCATTGCTGACACAACTGAGTTATGTAGGCGTCATGACCATAGAGTTTTTTTATGGGTCATCAGGTTTATTAGTCAATGAAATTGCCCCACGCACGCATAACTCAGGACATTTTTCAATCGAGGCGTGCTCAAGCAGTCAATTTGATCAACAAGTCTGTATTGCAGCTGGTCTCGATGTTCCAAATCCGGAACTCGTGGCTGATGGATCACTGATGGTGAATTTGCTGGGCCTTGACAGCAACCAAGCGGGACCGCTTGAAGATCGATTATCAAAATTGAGATCCCTTGAAGCCGTTCATGTTCATTGGTACGGTAAATCCGAAGTACCAGCCCGGAAGGTTGGGCATGTCACGACTCTCCTCAAGGGTCAAACCGCTGCAGAGCGGAAAGAACACAGCCAGCAAATGCTCAAAAGGATTCGTGACATCTGGCCTCTTCCTTTAAATTGGTAGAGAACTGCTGTGTTGGTGACAGCCTTTTTCTAGTGCTCTGATCTGACTCTCTTTCGACTTGGGGTGACTGTCGTGCTGGTGCAGTAAACCGGCCTCGTAG
>WTGE01000176.1 GCA_011525445.1 Synechococcus sp. CO36386bin_37 | reverse complement strand
GGACAAGGAAGTACTCGGACCTCTCCCTTCGACGTGTGCTGGTTTGAACGTAATAAAGCTTTCGATAGTTGTTATCGCTCTCCCAGCGGAACTCCATCAACGAGGGGGTGTTCTGAGCCAGTGCAGCCCTTGGATGAGGCATGCCGAGGAACGCGGCAGATCCAACAACTCCATATCCGATCAGCCCTGCTGTAACAGAAAAGCGGCGGAACAGGGTCGAAGGGGAACAATCCATTGATTCAAATGGTGAAATCAATCACCGAAATCAGTAATTAGCCTGATTCTCCTAAGGACGGTTGGCAACAGTGGGCTGAAAGGGCCGGCGTGGCATCTGTCAGTTATGACCGGATCTGTCTGGCCTCAGGCGACTGGCTTTCCCAAGATAGGCATGCCGCAGCTCCCGTTCCTCCGGCATCCAGGTGTGAGCCAGAATCCGGATGCATCGCTCCAGATCGCCCTCAACTGCCATCTGTTGACAGTCGATCAGAGCAACCCCGTCCCAGCCTTGACGTCGCCTGGCGATCGCAGCAGGAAAGCAGGCATTCAGATCGGTCGTCACAGAAAACGTGATGGAAACAATCGATTCCGGTTCCAAGCCATTGTGTTCCACGAGGGCATCCATCAATTCAGAGACCGCCTGCTCGATCGCCACAACCGTGTTGGCGCTGCAGGTGGTGGCACCACGAAGTCCACGCAGAGCCATGCCGCTTCCCAAGGTCATGGTCTAAACAACCACAAAGGTTGTCCACTGAGCTCAACCTCAACCGAAACAAGCTCCTGAAGATTGGCCAGCAGAGTGGAACCAGACAACCCCTGTAAAAGCGGTTTGCGCTGTTTTCCAAGGGTGACCAAGCGGCAGCGATCCTCATCGAGATCAGCCAACTTTGCCGCAATCACCCTGGCTTGCTCCTCATCTCCCAGCTCATCCACAAGCCCAAGTTCCTTGGCCTGCGCACCACTGAACACCCGACCATCAGCAAACGCACGTACCCGACCTGAGTCCATGTTCCGACCCTCCGCAACAGCAGCCACGAATTGCTCATAACTGCTGTCAATCAAAGCTTGTAGAAGCTCACGTTCCTCAGCGCCAAGAGCTCGGTCAGGAGAAAGGATGTCCTTGAAAGCACCACTTTTGACGGTTTCAAATTTGACACCAACACGGTCCAGCAACTTGGACAGGTTGTTGCCGCGGAGGATGACCCCAATTGATCCAGTAATCGTTCCTGGATTTGAAACGATGCGTTCAGCTGCGACACCGACGTATACCCCACCTGAGGCTGAAATATTGCCGAAGCTGGCAACAACTCTGCATCCCTTTTCGCGCAACCTCAGCAGAGCTGCATGAATCTCCTGACTATCACCAACGGTTCCACCGGGACTATCAATGCGAAGCAGCAGTGCGGGAAACTCCCGCTCCTGAACTTCCTTCAATGCCTTCAAGACGCGACGTCGCGTCGAGCCAGTGATTGCTCCCTCAATGGCGATTCTCGCCATGGTTCTCCGGGACTTGCGGCGCCAAGGCCAGATCATCACGGTCAATCGAACACGATTAGATCTTAAAAAGGAGCCTCTTCGTTGCAATCCATGGGAACTCTCCGTCGAGGGCTGCTCATGGTCCTCCCTTTCGTCCTCTGGGGAACGGCAATGACCGCGATGGCTCCATTGGTCAGCACCGGAGGCCCTGTTCTGGTGTCCTGCTTAAGGCTGCTGCCTGCTGGAATCGTTCTGATCGCTTCTGCGCCCCTCCTAGGGCGTTCCATCGCAATCGACTCTGGTGATCGGGGGTGGTTTCTTCTATTCACCCTGATCGATGCCCTGCTGTTCCAGTTCTGTCTTGCTCATGGGCTGGAAGGGACCGGTGCAGGTCTCGGTTCGGTTCTAATTGACTCTCAACCCTTGATGGTCGCCCTACTCGCTCGATGCCTCTTTGCTGAAACGATCAATCCAGTGGGTTGGATGGGATTGGCTCTGGGCCTGATGGCAATCATCTGTCTCGGTGTTCCACAACAGCTGCTCAAGCACTGGTTGCTGCTAGGTGATGGCATCCCCTTTCAAACGGATTGGCAGGCGGGAACGGGATGGATGCTGGCCGCCGCTGTTGCCATGGCGTTTGGCACCGTTCTGAGTCGATACGCTTGCCGCAACAGCGATCCCATTGCTGTGACGGGATGGCACATGCTGCTGGGCGGACTGCCACTGTTGATTTGGCACTGTGTCGACGGAGCCTTTTCGTTGATCCCAGCCTGGTCTTTCTTGGCCTGGATGCAAATGGCATATGCCTCTCTCATTGGAGGGGCTCTGGCTTACGCACTCTTTTTCTGGTTTGCCAGTCGGGAAGATCTCACAGGATTCACGACCCTTGGATTTCTCACTCCCGTGTTTGCGCTAGCCACGGGAGGACTGCTCCTGCACGAAAGGCTCGACAACCTTCAATGGTTGGCAGTTGTTTTGGTCCTGTTATCGGTGGTTCTTGTGAGCCAACGCAAGCAACTCTGGGAACCGGTTTCCTTCATGAATGAACCCCAGAAAAGCGATCTCGGCGCATGAGCAACCATCCACTTAATCTGATTTTGGTCAGCACACCAATCGGCCACCTGGGGAGCGGACGTGGTGGAGGCGTCGAACTCACTCTGACGTCGTTGCTGAAAGGTCTCACCGCAAACGGACATCAGGTCACTCTGGTCGCCCCGGAGGATTCGAAAGTTCCCGATCCCTGCGCCGGTCTCACGGTCTACACCACTAGCGGAACCGATCAACCGAGCTGGCAGCATGCCGTGGCTGATGCCCCAGTTGAGATTCCCCTCGACGGCGTCCTTCCCCGGATGTGGGACCTTGCTTTGTTCCATGGCAAACAAGCAGATGCGGTGATTAATTTCAGCTATGACTGGTTGCCATTTTGGCTTACCCCCCACGTAGAAGCATCGCTCTTCCACCTTGTGAGTATGGGTTCTGTTTCTCGAGCGATGGATAGCGCAATATCGCAAGTCGCACGTTGGGACCAGAGGCGCCTGTCCTTTCATACCCATCGCCAGGCCAGCGATTTCGCACTGCCCAACCCACCCGAAATCGTGGGCAACGGATTTGATCTCAGTCGCTACCAGCTGCAATTGAACAGTGAGGGGCCACTGGGATGGGCTGGTCGCATCGCGCCCGAGAAGGGCCTTGAGGATGCCGCAGCTGTTGCTGCGACACTGGGAGAAACATTGATGGTGTGGGGCCTAGTCGAAGATGCTGGGTATGCACAATCAGTTGAAGCAGCGGTTCCTCCTGGAACAATTGAGTGGCGCGGTTTCCTGCCAACGCACCGGTTACAAAAAGAGCTTGGGTGCTGTAGAGCCCTCCTCAATACACCGAAATGGAATGAAGCCTACGGAAATGTGGTCGTTGAAGCCATGGCCTGCGGAGTTCCCGTGGTGGCTTACGACAGAGGAGGTCCCGGCGAACTCATCTGCGCAGGGGTCACCGGATGGGTTGTTCCTCCAGGCGATCTCGAAGCATTAACCGTCGCCAGCCGCAAAATCGCTGAGATTGATCGACGCGATTGTCGCTATTGGGTCGAGCGCAACGCCAGCCATTCCGTGTTTGCAAATCGTGTTGAAGGTTGGATCAGAAAGGGACTCTCTCCAGGACATGAAACGATGGCCCCATGTCGATGATTTCTACACACGCCGACATCCGACTATCGCCTCAGCAACGAAGCCGCGGCCTTCTGTTGATTTTGGCTCTGGGCCTTGCCATGGGCTTCTGGCAACTGGGTAGCACTGGCCTGGTCGATGAAACACCTCCACTGTTTGCAGCAGCAGGCCGCGCCATGGCGCGCACCGGTGACTGGCTGACCCCAAGGGTGAATGGATTGCCGCGATTCGACAAACCTCCTTTGGTGTATTGGCTGATGGGCCTTGGATACTCGATTCCTTCAAGCGAGTTCTGGGATCCACTTGGAACCTGGGCGGGAAGACTTCCCTCCGCTATCGCGAGCTTGGCCACCATGCTGATGCTTGGGGACACCTTGATGCTGCACCCTTCGGAAGCGGATCTGTATCCGCGTCGCTCTGCAGTAACAGCCGCACTCGCCTTTGCGCTCTCCCCACTCGTTCAACTCTGGAGTCGAACGGCCGTCAGTGATGCTTTGCTCAGTGGCACCCTCGCCCTGAGCCTTCTTTGCCAGTGGCGTTGTTACGCCAGCGGTTCATCGCGGCGATGGTGGATCGCCTGGCTGTGGCTCGCAACTGCAGTTCTCACCAAAGGACCTGTAGCAGTTGTCCTCAGCGCGATGACCCTTGCTCTTTTCGCCGGTTACCGGCGCGATTTCAAGGGCATCTGGCAATGCATCCAACCGATCCGTGGCCTTGCGCTCACTGCAATGATCAGCCTCCCTTGGTACGTGGCAGAACTCCTGGTCGAGGGCCAACCCTTTTGGGACAGCTTTTTTGGTTATCACAACCTTCAACGCTTCACGTCAGTTGTGAACAGCCATCTTCAGCCCTGGTGGTTTTTCGGGGTGATCTTGGTTGTGGCATCCCTTCCTTTCACTCCCCTTCTGCTACTTGGGCTGGTGGAAACATTGCGCCCTAACAACTGGCAGCGTTCATTATCTCGACCAGCAACGCTCTCTCTGCAAGGCTTTGCCAGTTGCTGGCTGTTCTCCGTACTTCTGCTGTTTACCACTGCAGCAACCAAACTTCCCAGCTACTGGTTACCGGCCACTCCTGCAGCAGCGATCCTGATCGCGCTTGCAGCAATCACTTCTGAGCGGCACATGGGAAACCAAAGGGATTGGGCCTGGGGTGGAACAATCGCGCTCACCTTTGTTTTGGCAGTCGGATTCTGGAGTTCGTCCATTTGGGTTCCGCTTATTGACGATCCGGAGATGCCTTCGCTTCCCAGCGAACTGTTGGCAAGCCGCCTGGTTCTAAGGGCTGCCGTCTGTTTTTCAGTCGCCGGTCTCCTGGGAATAGTCACCCTGAAGCCAAAACCGTCGGGCCGCTTGCTCGCCATGCAGGGACCACTGGTGATGTATCAGCTGGTTGCACTTATCCCCATGATCAACCTGGGTGATCGTGTGCGTCAGCTACCGGTGCGTGAGGCTGCAGCCGTCATGCTGCGTCAGCAGAAACCCAGCGAACCGCTTGCCATGGTTGGAGCGATGAAGCCCTCCCTCCATTTCTACACCGATCAAGTTGTGGTGTACGAAGGCCGCTCCGATTCGGCCCTCGTCAACCTCGCTGATCGATTGAGCCATGAACAACGTCGTGGTTGGCAGGGACATCCTCTTGCCAGCGAGGAGAGCTCACCAACGGTTTTGATCGTGATGGATTCAGGAACGTTGAAGCGTCCTCACTGGCGGGATCTTGACCCACAAGTGCTTGGACAGTTTGGCGTCTACAAGGTTCTACGCATCGACAGGGCCAAGCTCGAGCAGCGAGCGGCACAGCTTCAAGCCGATGGCGTCGTCCTCACTTGGAAAACTCCAAGGCCGGAGCGTTACTAAGCACCTTACGGATTTGCTGCCGATCGTTCCATTGTTACTGAGACAAAGGATCTGAACCCTGATCAGAAAGCTGCTGTCTCCGACAGAACCCACAGTGGCCCCACAGTGCCATTTCACCAGCAGGTGCTGGGCTTTTACAGCGGGGGCAACAGGCCATTCCATGCACATCAATGCGGCTGGGATGACATGCCCAAACGCTGTCTTCCGAATCCAACCGAGCTGTTGCAACGGGATGGTGCTGCTGAATCCTGAGATCGCGCACCGGATGGCCTGCGCTGCGAACTGCGGCCAAAAGCTGAGGCTTGCTGTATTGCAAGGCCTGCCGCCATTGAGGGTGGCGCGCCCCAACTGTGAGCAATCCCTGGGTCAACATCAAAGGCTTGCAGTGATCAGCCAATGGGCGCCCCGCTAATCGAGGCCAGTCCTGCCACAACGCAGCCAGCGATCCATCGCGACGCCATTGGCTTTGAAGAGATATGAGACATTCACTAATGGGT
>WTGE01000421.1:4838-6009 GCA_011525445.1 Synechococcus sp. CO36386bin_37 | reverse complement strand
GTCCATGGTGACAGGCCCAGTAACGCAGCGGACAGAACGAGCCCTGAAACACAGGGACGAAAGGGGGACAATCGATCCAGCGCGGGCGTCATCGAGTCTCAAAGCGCTTGAAACAACATTAACGGCTCCGTTGCGATGTATTGAGGTCCAGAATCAACTTCAGCATTACCCAAAGCGAATTTCGCCCATGCCTGAGCAAGCCGTCATCCTCGATGAAGCCGCCCGTCGAGAACTTCGTTTCTCATGTCCTGACTGGAACGTAACGGCTGAAGGCATCGAGAAAGAGTGGCGTTTTCAATCCTTTATCGAAGCCTTTGGATTCATGACCCAAGTGGCACTCCTGGCTGAACGCGCCAATCACCATCCTGATTGGAGCAATGTGTATAACCGTGTCACGATTCGTTTGACAACACATGATCTGGGTGGCCTCTCCAGCAGAGACGTAGAAATGGCCCAAGCGATCGACTCTCTCTCCCCAACTCTCTGAATCCGACCATGTCTGCCACAGCCACCAATCCAAGGATTGAGACCCAAGGAACTCCGGTGACCATTCTCACTGGGTTTTTGGGATCAGGAAAAACAACTCTTCTTAACCATATTCTCAGCAATCAAGAGGGTCTTAAGACGGCCGTCCTTGTTAACGAATTTGGTGAGATCGGTATTGACAACGATCTCGTGGTGAGCACAAGCGACGACATGGTCGAACTCAGCAATGGCTGCATATGCTGCACAATTAATGGAGAACTTTTAGAAGCTGTTGAAAGAATTTTCGATCGTCCAGAACCTCTTGATTACCTTGTCGTAGAGACCACAGGCCTTGCCGATCCTCTACCTGTCGCCATGACTTTTTTAGGAAGCGAACTACGCGATCAAACGCGATTAGATTCGATTATCACATTAATTGATGCTGAAAATTGCAATGAACGTGTTTTAGAAAGCGACATCGGCCGTTCCCAAATTATTTATGGCGACATTCTGCTACTGAATAAAACAGATCTTGTATCTGAAGAGCGTATCAATTCACTTGAACAAACGTTGAGAGATATCAAAAAAGATGCCCGTATTCTCCATTCCGTGAAAGGAGAAGTACCCCTCCCTCTGCTCATGAGTGTTGGATTGTTTGAAAGCGATCGCGTTGCCATTCCATCCGAGCACGGTCACGATCACCACG
>WTGE01000421.1:0-4738 GCA_011525445.1 Synechococcus sp. CO36386bin_37 | reverse complement strand
TCACGATCACCACGCTCACGATCACCACGGTCACGATCACCACGGTCACGATCACCACGGTCACGATCACCACGCTCACGATCACCACGGTCACGATCACCACGCTCACGGTGACCATCTCGCCATCGAGGGCTACACCTCACTGTCTTTCAGCAGTGATGGCCCCTTTGCCCTAAGAAAATTCCAAGATTTCCTGGACAACCAGTTACCCGAAAGTGTTTTCCGCGCCAAGGGAATTCTCTGGTTCAAAGAAAGTGAAAAGCGACATGTTTTTCATCTGGCCGGCAAGCGCTTTTCCATCGATGACAGCGAGTGGGAAGGACATCGCAAGAACCAGCTTGTGTTGATAGGCCAAAACATGGATCACAACACTCTTCGTGATCAACTCAGATCATGCGTCGCTGTCGATACAGGCGACAAGAATGACTAGATTCCCCAACGGTTGCTACGCCAATGAGGGAACATTTGTCTCCACTGGAGAAGCACGTCCCAAAGCCCTTGGTTCTGACTAGTATTGGTTGAGTAATGGGTAGGCCATGATCGAGCTCACCCTCCTGGGGGCCTGTTTCATCTTTTTGGGCGTTGCGCTTTGGGTCGCCGCCGACTCCGATGACGACGACAACAGTGGCGGTGGATTGAAGGAACCTGCGCTCATTCCCATCCCAGTGCGCCACCACCATCGTTGAAAGAACCGATCTCCTCTTCCGATCCATTTCCACCATCACCTGAATCGGTTCCCGACCAGAAACAGGTCGTGAGTAACTTGATCAATGGCTCAACTTGAGAATGTGAATCAATGTCAATACGTTGGGATTCGCCGATCGTTTTGACTTTATTGATCTCGTGATTCCGTTAGGCGAACATTCCGAAACGCTCGTGTATTCGCAGCCTCCCCAAAACCTTCTCCGGGGAGATTCAATCGTTGAACACCTGCATCCATGAAAGGAAGTGCGGGTCAAAGTCAGTGGCAGCAAGGACGTACCCTGTTGGGTGTCATGGCCTGCCTGCTTGGAGCCTTTGCGCTCCTCCCTCTCGGAGGCCTGTTTGCAGAGGGTGTTGAAGGAATCGTTCAAGGCACGGCAAGCCTCGGGGCCGATGGCTTAATTCAGATCCGGGGAACAATCCTCCTGCTGATTGGGACAAGCAGTCTTGGAGCTGTTATTGGATCTGCAAACGGCTGGCTCCTCGCAAATTGCCGCTTTCCTGGCCGACGCTTCCTAAGAATTGCTCAGCTGCTGCCCCTGGCCAGCCCCTCATACCTTCTGGCTGCGACCCTCGTTGATTTAGGCAGCATTCACGGAATCCGAATTCACGGTCTGACCTGGGGAATCCTGGTGATGGCGCTCAGCACTTACCCCTATGTGTTTCTTTTAAGCACTGAAAGTTTCAGCATTTGCGGACGCCGACAACTGGAAGCCTGCCGCTGTCTTGGAGTTGGCCCCTGGGAAAGCTTCCGTCGCATCGCTTTGCCTATGGCGATTCCAGCGATCGGTGCAGGAATCGCACTGATGGGAATGGAGGTCGTCAATGAGCTGGGTGCTGTCCAACTGCTCGGAATCCCCAGTCTTTCGGCCGGAATTCTTCAGGCCTGGCAGCTGGAAGGCAACCCGGCAGGAGCGGTAGGACTCGCCCTGGTCACGCTCATCATCGTGACTGCACTTTTGGTTTGGGAACGCAAACTGCGCCGTCGCAGCCGCCGCTGGTCTGAGGGATTAACGGGTGGAGAATCTCCAAGTTGGGCGCTTTACGGAACAAGGGCATACGCAGCTCAGGCCTTGGGCTTTATTCCGCCATTCCTAAGTCTGGGGACTCCACTGCTCTGGGCCTTTATCAATCTCGATCAATTGCAAACCGGCCTGCAACCCGAACTGTTTCTACTGATGTTTCGAAGCCTGGGACTCGGTCTGGCAGCGGCAGGATTGGCCTTATCAGCTGCCCTAATTCTCGCAATTACCAAACGCTGGACCAACGCACCTTGGCTGCACAGCATCACCTTCCTGGCTGGGCTTGGATACGCGATACCAGGTGCGGTTCTTGCCCTGGCCTTACTGATCATGGGAGGTCCTTGGCAGCTTTCACCGATCCTGCTCTTGCTCTGGGGATACAGCGATCGTTTTCTCGCTGTCGCCAAAGGAGGGCTGGATGCTGCTCTTGAGCGGATGTCACCAAGCCTCGACGAAGCCGCCACTGGCCTGGGCTGCCGTTGGCCCGATGTGCTTCGTAGGATCCACATTCCACTCCTCAAGGGCCCACTCGCTGTCGGATCATTGCTCGTCTTTGTCGACACAGTGAAGGAACTGCCTCTGACCTTCGCGCTAAGGCCTTTTGATTTCGACACCCTCTCTGTTCGGGTCTTTCAATACGCGAGCGATGAACGGCTCGCTTCTGCTCTCTGGCCCGCTCTAATGATCCTTGGACTCGGGGTCATCGCCGCCGCGGCGTTAATCCCCGGTTTAGAACACACTCAAAACAATTCAATGTCTCGGCGAAGCTGAACTCTGGACGGTGATGCACGACCATGATCCCCTCATCTGTGGATTGCACCGCCAATGATGATTAAGCAGTCTGAGCGAGGCTGAGCACATCCAAGTCTTGGAGAATTGGCAACATCTTTAAGGCAGAGCTGAATGACCAGTCATGCGTGAATGCGACCAGTTATCCCCCTTCACGGCTGCAGCAGCGATGAGATCCGCCAGGGTGACAAGAAGGCGATAGCTCAGTGCGACAGCAAGAAGAGGAGCCTCTGGAACTTGATTTCCCATGCGAAATAGCAGAACCGTTTCAAACACTCCCAAACCACCTGGAGCAGCAGGGACCAGAAGTCCTGCCGTCCAGGCCAGGGAGAATGCCGAAAACCAGAGCCCGAACGACTGGCTTACACCAGTGATAGTGATCAGTCCGAACGTGTGAAGACAGCACCAAAAGCCTGCAAATCGGCACAGAACAAACAGCAATTCAGCCATCAAAGGCAACCAGGGATAAGACGCTCGACCACTCCCTAACTCCTCATCGTTAATTGCTGCCATTTCTCCTGGATCCACCAGATTGAGCTGGCGTAATTTTTTGGTCTCTAAACGAAGCAACAGGGGTTCGCGCCAACGCGGGATGAGCAGAGCCGCAGGGAGAACACAGAGCAACGCCAAACCGTTTTGAAGCCCACCTAAAGGAACCCAGAGCAGGGCGGCAACCGACATCACCATCGGCTCGAGCAACACGGATACCAAAGCTCTGCCCCCGCCAAGTTCAGGCCGAAGAGCACGAAACCGCTCAAGAAAGTGCCAAACCCCCCCAGGCAAGTATTTGAGCAAGTTGCTTCGAAGATATAAGGGCACCAAAGCCAGGTGTTGTGGCTGGTGGCCAAGCCAACGGATCAAGACTGTCCAAGCCAAAGCGTTGACGACCAGACTCAGCCAACTCAAACCAAGCCCAAAAACCAACCACCACCAGCCCTGCTGGCTGATGGTGAGGGCACGCAATCCTGAGGCATGGCTCGCCAGCGCCACCCCAACGAAAGTGAGGGTGAGCAATGTGACCCAAAGGCGAAGCCCACCGGGCAAAAAGAGCTGCTTCAGCACTGCCAGTCCTCCTCGGGCACAAATGCATGAACCTCACGGCAAAGCCGATCACGAAGCTCCATCACAGTGATGTCCATCTCAGTCGACACACGCAGGAGATCGTCGTGCTCCCACTTCAAGAAGCAGGTCCCATCTGGACGTCGAGTCTGCTTGGCGCGCAGGGGGCCCCAGGGGGTTGAACTCCTTCCACAACGACGGGGCAAGACCCATCGTCCCTGCTCGCGTTCCCTCAAGCCAATCGTTGGACTGTGACGCCACCAGACCTGACGCAATGCCGCTGCTTGTCCAGGTGTTGTCAAGGCAGTAACAACCGTGCCAGGCCTTTGTTTTTTCATCAAAATCGCCCCTTGGGCGACATCCAATGCACCGGCTAATCGCAATTGCTGAGCAAGATCGGCCAAGTCTTCGGCGTTGGCATCATCGATCCAGGCTTCCTGCACGACAAGCTCCTGCCAACCTGGCTCTGCCCTTGAAGATGACTGCGTTTGAATCAAACGCAAAAGGTTCGGACGGTCCAAAGAGCGATGACCAAGACCCACTCCGAGGCCCTCAACTTTCATCGTTGGAGGGCGTTCAAAATGATCGGCAAGAACTGCCATCAGGGCTAATCCTGTTGGAGTGGTGAGTTCCGCTGAGGGCTCGTTCTCTCCTGTTTGAAGTGTCACCTCATGACGTTTGGCCAGTTCAAGGACTGCTGGCACTGGAACGGGTAGAAGCCCATGAGCTGTTGTCACTCGACCATGACCGACAGGCGGTGGAGTGCAATAGATCGAATCTGGAGCCAGCTGTTCAATACCAGCGCAGACACCCACTACATCCACCAAACTATCGATTGCTCCGATCTCATGGAAGTGAACTTGATCAGGGTCACAGCCATGCACTGTGGCCTCCGCTTCGGCCAAGGCCTGAAACACCTTGAGCACACTGTCCTTCAAAGCCATGGCAAGAGGGGCCTTTGAAATCAACTCGCGCAGTTCAGACCAACGGCGATGGGGAGGGCAAGCTTCCTTGCTCGTAACGGTGAGTCGCAGACCCCGCAACCCGAAGCTCCTGGCTTCCTCCACATCGAAGCCATAGGCATGAGCAAGACCTAGAGCCCTCATCGGTTCATGCACCACAGACTCCGGGACGCCCAGATCAAGGAGGGAAGACAACAGCATGTC
>WTGE01000393.1 GCA_011525445.1 Synechococcus sp. CO36386bin_37 | reverse complement strand
AGACAAGGGTGAATGCTCCTACAACAACCGTGCGACGGTGCGGTCGCAGATAGCGACCGATCAGATCGAGACGGAAGGCGGCCATGCATGAAGCAGAACAGACATCAACCTAGACATCCAGGTTGGTCTCAAGTTGATTCCCGATCAACAAGTGGCCGCGCAGTAACAACTAGAAAGCCGTTGGTCTGGTCATTATTTCTTTCTTGAGAGATAGTGGGGAAGTCCCCATCATCCGGCCCGGAGTGCATCTGCACACCGGGTTTTTTTCTGAGTCAATCGTTCACCCCCTCTCATACATGGTCACTGCATCCGTGTCCTGGCCCCAACTTCTCGACCAACTCCTTGTGGGCGAAGTTTTAACCAGGGGAGACGCCTCTGCATTGATGGAAGCCTGGCTTGAGGAGAAACTCACTCCCGTTCAAACAGGTGCATTCCTGGCCGCACTCCGCGCACGTGACCTGCAGGGAACTGAACTGGCAGCGATGGCGCAGGTTCTGCGCCAAGCCTGTGCACTCCCTGAAGCAAAACCCAAAATCCCCTTGGTCGACACCTGTGGCACAGGTGGGGACGGTGCCAATACCTTCAACATTTCAACGGCTGTGGCCTTTACGGCGGCAGCCTGTGGTGCCCACGTTGCAAAACACGGAAACCGAAGCGCCAGCGGCAAGGTTGGTTCCGCTGATGTTCTCGAAGGTTTGGGATTGCAACTGAAATCCCCTCTTGCATCAGTGGTTGATGCACTGGCTTCCACTGGAGTGACATTCCTGTTCGCTCCGGCCTGGCATCCAGCACTGATCAACCTTGCCCCTCTTCGCCGCAGTTTGGGTGTACGCACGGTGTTTAACCTGCTCGGCCCTTTGGTCAATCCCCTCACTCCAGACGCTCAGGTTCTTGGTGTCGCCAAGGCCGAACTGTTAGATCCGATGGCTGAGGCCTTGCAACAACTCGGGCTGAAGCGAGCGGTGGTGGTGTACGGAGCAGGGGGTCTGGACGAAGCCTCGCTCGAAGGTCCAAATCAGCTGCGCATTCTGAGCGATGGGGTCATCAGGAGTGAAACGATTGATGCCGTTGATGTTGGACTCACCCCTGCACCTCTGAAAGCGTTGCAAGGTGGTGACTTAATGACCAATCAGCAAATCCTGGAGGCCGTTTTGAAGGGACAGGCTCCTACCGCCCATAGTCATGCAGTCGCTCTCAACACAGGCCTTGTGTTGTGGGCTGCGGGCCTTCAATCTGACTTCGAGGCCGGAGTGAAGATAGCCATATCCTCTCTGCACGAGGGGCTGCCGTGGCACCGTCTTGTGTCTCTGCGTGGTGCCCTGGCAGGTTGCAGGGAAGAATAAAGGGGCTAACGCTGTTACTCGCGTCTGCTGATGACAAGCTCCAACCCATTCACAGCGCGTCTCGTCCTGCAGGATGGAACTGTTCTCGAAGGCTTTGCCTGTGGTCAGCGTGGAAGCGTGATCGGCGAAGTGGTGTTCAACACCGGAATGACTGGATATCAAGAAGTGCTCACTGACCCGAGTTATTCAGGTCAACTGATCACGTTCACCTACCCAGAAATCGGCAACATCGGTGTCAATCCCGATGACCAAGAAGCCGATCAAGCCCATGCGCGTGGAATGATCGTGCGGCAAATTGCACCTCTTCCGAGCAACTGGCGCAGCCGTGAGTCCCTTCCTGACTGGATGGAACGCAACGACATTATCGGTATTCAGGGTGTGGATACCCGTGCACTGGTCAGGCATCTGCGTGAGTTGGGTCCCATGAACGGAGTAATTAGTAGTGATGGGCGCCCAGCTCTGGAACTGTTGGAGGAACTGAATCAAGCCCCATCGATGGAGGGGTTGAATCTGGCTCAAAAGGTATCTACTTCAACCGCCTACACCTGGACGACACCATGCCGCGTCAGCTTTGATCAGCGCGCTCAAGTGCGTCCGTCACGCCCCTACCGCGTCGTCGCCATTGATTTTGGAATCAAACGGGCGATCCTGGAACGGTTGGTGAGTCATGGATGTGACTTAACCGTTTTGCCTGGCAATACAGACCTCGAAACCGTGATGTCCCATGAACCAGAGGGAGTATTCCTCTCTAACGGACCTGGAGATCCAGCCGCCGTCGAAACGGGTATCACTCTTGCCCGAAAGTTGCTGGAACAGCGTCAGCTCCCCATTTTTGGTATCTGCCTAGGTCATCAGATCCTTGGGTTAGCCCTCGGTGGAAAAACCTTCAAGCTGGCCTATGGGCATCGAGGTCTCAACCATCCTTGTGGCACGACTGGTCAGGTTGAGATCACCAGCCAGAACCATGGTTTCGCTCTGGATGCGACGTCATTGCCGAGCGACAGGATCGAAGTCACGCATTTCAATCTGAACGACCGCACCGTTGCTGCTTTAGCCCATCGCAACCAACCAGTTTTTGGCATTCAATATCACCCAGAAGCAAGCCCTGGGCCCCATGATGCAGATCATCATTTCGCTCGGTTTGCAACCTTGATGGCAGATCGTCGCTGAATCGTGGTGAGAACGAGTCAACCTCCCTAGTATTCACCGCAATAGAACTTTCGGGGGATTGGTCCCATTTCTGAACTGCAGCGATTAACCGTTTCGCTTCGGGGAGGCTTCGAGCAGAAAGGAAGATGTGTGGTGTTTCATTTCACCGGCCAACTCGACGCTTATTCCGAGAGTCAGTTCATGGCCTACGTGAACGACGTTCTTAAAACGAATAAGTCGCCAGCTGTGATCGACCTTTTTAAGGTTGATTTTCTTGACTCATCAGGTCTAGGTGTTCTTGTTCAGTTCGCTAAGCAATGCAAAGACTCCAAAAGGGATTTTGCAGTTGTAGGGAACGCGCGTGTGATCCAAACTGTGAAACTTGTGCGTCTTGAAGATTTTCTTCATCTCGCAGAAGACCTCCAAACAGCAGTGACTGAATTGGCAACTTGAGCGATTGGATTCGGTCTCAGCACCCACAGACAACGCAACCCGATCTTGGATCGTTGCAACTGGCCTGGCTAGGGGACGCTGTCTGGGAATTGCATCAAAGATTGAAATTTTGCAAGACACCCGGCCGTGCTCAAGACCTGCATCTGGCCGTGGTCTCCCAGGTTCGAGCTGATGCTCAGGCCGACGCACTCAAGAAACTTGAGCCTTTCCTCACCCAAGAAGAGCTTGACCAGGTGAGACGAGGACGCAACAGAGCCGGACGTGGACCCAGGCGAGCTGATGCCGGTATTTATGGAAAAGCAACGGGATTTGAGACAATGGTGGGCTGGCTCTTTCTGCAGAATCCGGCGCGGCTCGCGCAGCTCTTGGATCGACTTGAGGAGACCGACACCGCCCTGTCATCACCACCCCTGTCATAAGCTCACGAAACGAACGCCGCCCCTCCTCTGGATCCAGCAGCGGCCCTGGTTCCCGCGGACGTCGTCCCTTTCGTGACGGCCCACCGCCCCTGCGTCGCAACCGGGAAGACAGTTGGGGAAATCGTCCCGAAGCAAGGAGTAGCGACAGTCGCCGGCATGACCGTCAATCCAGTGACAAACGATTCACTGACCGTGGCGGTAGCGACCGTCGCAGGAATGACCGTCGATCCTCTTTTGAACGTCGAGCGTTCGATCGGGAACCCAAGGATTGGCAATCAAACGATTGGAAGCCGACGGACCGACGTTTTTCAGAGCGTCGATCGCGGGATTCGGTTCCAAGCGATCGCAGGTCCTCGTTTGAGCGGCGCTCTTCGGAAGGCAGTCGCTCATCCAGCGACCGGTTTCCCAACCCACGGTTGTCAGAGCAACGATCTTCAGGACGACGTTTTTCTGGTCGTCCTGAACACGGCCCAGGCCCAGGGGACCGTCGTGACTCCTGGGATCGAACCGACCGAGTCCGTCGACCACGGTCCGACGAACGTCGCTCATACAACTCAGACAGCAATAGACGTTTCTCGCAGCGCCTGGACGACAAATCCCGAGGCGAAGCGAGTCCTCACGCTGCTGAACCCGTTGCCGATGATTTGCTCTGGGGGCGTCATGCCACTCAAGCAGCCTTAGAAGCGGGTCGCCCCATCCATCGCGTTTGGTGTACATCGGAACTGCGCAGCACTTCAAAATTCCTCCAACTTCTCAAAGACGCCAAATCCTCCGGTGTCTTGGTGGAAGAGGTCAGCTGGGCAAGGCTGGGCCAGCTCACCGGCGGTGCGGTTCATCAAGGCATTGTTTTGCAAACCGCCGCTGCGGAAACATTCGACCTCGGCGATCTAGTGAAGGGCTGCAGCGCTTTAGATGAAGCGCCTCTGTTGCTTGCCCTCGATGGCCTGACCGATCCTCACAATTTGGGGGCCATTGTCCGCTCGGCGGAAGCGTTGGGAGCCCATGGGGTCGTTCTCCCTCAACGTCGCAGTGCTGGCTTGACGGGATCGGTTGCCAAGGTGGCAGCGGGTGCCCTGGAACACTTACCCGTCGCTCGTGTGGTCAATCTCAATCGCTCCCTGGAAACGCTGAAAACCTCTGGTTATCGGGTGATCGGATTAGCAGAAGAAGGCGATCTCACGCTTGAGGAAGTGGATCTGGAAGGACCGTTGGTGATTGTGACGGGCTCTGAGGGTCAGGGATTGTCGATGTTGACCCGTCGGCATTGCGATCAATTGATTCGCATCCCTTTGCGAGGCGTGACTCCCAGCCTGAATGCTTCCGTTGCCACAGCACTTTGTCTGTATGAAGTGGCACGTCGAAGCTGGATGAAGGGACTCAAGGGACAGAATCCATCACCACGGATCACCAGACCGCATTTGGTGGGATCAACAGCAGCGATGATCGCTGCCACTTCAAAGCCAGAGGATCAACCAACGGAACAGCATGAAGAAATCAAGGTCGACAACGGCGTACGAAATCCCCTCGAGGCCCCCTTGGGAGACAGAGACTGCATTCAGCCTTCGGAACCCCCAATGGTCAATATTGAGTTGCAGCGTGACCCATCTGAATTGTCAGGAACTGATGCTTTTGAAGTGAGTATTGAGCTCTGATCTCGACCAAACGACAGATAGCAAGGCACAATGATTTGACATCGAAAGCTCTTTCATGAGCCCCCTGATCAGGCCTCTGCGCAGTCTTGCCAACGGTCTCGGAGTGGCGTGGTGGGCTCGGGTCCAAACCCATGACCCAGACGTCACGTACTGGTTTGGACCCTTTGTCACAAAAAACGGCCTCAACAGAGAGCTTCCTGCGTTTCTTGAAGACCTCTCCTCAGAAGCACCATCATCCATGGATCATTCACTTCTGCGTTGTCGCCGGTCCGAACCTTTAACGATCAACGCTCAGGGCTGATCCTGATGCTGATAGCGTCGCTGTTGGAACCCAAATCCTGCAGATGGCGATTGCCGAGTGGCGTCAGCAACTTGAACGCGGTGAAGTTTCCGCCAGGGAGCTGACCGACCATCATCTGGCTCGAATTGATGCTGTCGATCCCAGCGTTCATTCCTTCCTGGAAATCACCGCGGAACGCGCCCGCGCCGATGCTGATCGCTTGGACGAAGCCCGCGCAGCAGGGGAGCAACTACCACCTCTTGCAGGGGTGCCCATGGCCATCAAAGACAACCTTTGCACGAAAGGAATCCTCACGACCTGCTCCAGCCGCATGCTGGAGTCTTTCGTTCCTCCTTACGAGTCCACAGTCACCGATCGTCTGTGGCGATCAGGCGCAGTATTGATTGGCAAGACGAACCTGGACGAGTTCGCCATGGGCGGCTCGACCGAGACGTCAGCCTTCGGTCCAACAGCAAACCCCTGGAATACCGCCTATGTCCCTGGAGGCAGCTCAGGTGGAAGTGCAGCAGCAGTTGCGGCTGGAGAATGCATGGCATCCCTGGGATCCGACACCGGTGGATCAATCCGACAACCAGCATCCTTTTGCGGGGTGGTTGGTCTGAAACCGACCTATGGCCGTGTGAGCCGCTATGGCTTGGTGGCTTTCGCGAGTTCGCTCGACCAAGTAGGTCCCTTTGCAACGTCAGTATCTGATGCAGCTGAACTGCTGCAAGCGATCGCAGGGGAGGATCTACGA
>WTGE01000382.1 GCA_011525445.1 Synechococcus sp. CO36386bin_37 | reverse complement strand
CTACGTCGCAGCCCTGGTATCGAACTGGCGTGGGATCTCCTGGCTTACGCCGAGGCCCATGGTTGGTCGGTCGCCCTTGTTGGGGCAGCGCCGCAAGTGATGGAGCGCTTGTGTGATCGCCTGGCCGTGGAGCGTCCAGATTTGCGGTTGGTGTTAGCGCAACATGGCTACCTCGCCGACGAGGCCTGGCCACAATTGGAAGAAAACCTGAGCGCGCTGAATCCTGATCTGGTTCTCGTCGCTCTGGGCGTTCCACGGCAAGAACTCTGGGCCCAACGCTTGAAGGAACGTCAGACCGGATTGTTGATGGGTGTGGGGGGAAGCTTTGATGTTTGGGCCGGTGTGAAGAAACGCGCACCAATGTGGACGAGCCGACTTCAACTCGAATGGCTCTATCGCCTTCTGCAGGAGCCAGCCCGTTGGCGTCGTTATCTCGCGCTACCCCAATTTGTATGGGCTGTGTGGTTTAGCGGAAGCCGACAGAGGCCTGCCACACGAATGCAAGTAGAAGAAAAAAGAGCGGAATGATCGGCAGGATATCGATCAGCGGGCCGAAGGCCTGGTAGGCCTCGGGCAGTTGGGCTAGCAAATCGGTTGTGAAAGCAGCCATCCTGGCGAAATCATGGTCGGAGCACGGACGCTACCACGTGTAATGAGCTCTTGCGCTCGGGTCCCATGGAGCGAAATCCTCTGAAAAACAACCGTCACGAATTGCTGTTCCCATGGCATTGGTAAATCGGATCAAGTGAGTGAGGTTATGCAGGCTTAGGAGCGAGAGGCCAAGAAGTTCTTCACTGCGGATCAGATGGTTGAGATAGGCACGCGTGTGATGGCGGCAGGCGAAGCATGGGCAGCTTGCATCCAGAGGGGTGTGGTCCTGTCGAAAACGAGCATTGCGGAGGTTCCAGCGTTCGTGTCCGACCAGTGCGGTGCCGTGTCGGCCAAGGCGTGTTGGTAAGACGCAATCAAACAAATCAATCCCATTGGCCACGGCCACGGCCATCTCACGGAGCGTGCCGATGCCCATGAGGTAGCGAGGGCGATCAGCGGGCAGAAGAGGGGTGACCTGGCGCACAATCTCATGCATCTCCTCCACGGGTTCTCCAACGCTGACACCACCGATAGCGATGCCGGGCAGGTTGAAATCCGCAACTGTTCTGGCACTGAGATCACGCAAGTGGGGGAAACAGCCTCCCTGCACAATTCCAAAAAGCGCCTGATCATCCCGCTTATGGGAGGCGGCACAGCGCTCTAACCAGGCGTGCGTCCGCCGACAGGCCTCAGCGACATCATTCTCTGTTGCTGGGTAGGGTGGACATTGATCAAAGGCCATGACCACATCTGCTCCCAATCGCATTTGTATGTGCATCGACCGTTCTGGGGTCAACAAAATGCGACTGCCGTTGCGAGGGTTGCGGAAGTCCACGCCGTGGTCATCAATCCGGTTGAGATCGCCGAGGCTGAACACCTGGAATCCACCTGAATCGGTCAGCATTGGTCCATCCCAACCCATGAACCGGTGGATCCCGCCCGCATCGGCAACAATGTCTTCACCGGGTTGGAGGTGGAGGTGATAGGTGTTCGACAGCACCATTTGAGCCCCTGTTTCCGCTAACTGGGGTGTGCTGATCCCCTTCACGGTGCCAAGGGTGCCAACGGGCATAAACCTTGGAGTCGTTACTGCTCCATGAGGCGTCTGGAAGCAGCCGCAGCGGGCGGCAGTGTTGCGACATGTGGCCTGAATGTTGAATTGAAACAAGGGCCCTCCGCGCAACAAATCAATTTACGGTGAGCGTTGATGGTCTCTGGGTCGAAGTGATGTCTTCAGCCCCTCCTTGGCTGCGTGATTTAGCCGGAGCCTGGATTTTTTATTCCGTGTTGCCTGCTTGGCCCTGGCCTCAGCCGCGCTTTGAACGTATTGCTCGGTTCGCGCCTTGGGTTGGCTTGGTGATCGGCGGTTTGCAAGCGGGGTTGTGGTGGATTTTATCCAGTTTGGGATGGCCTCAACTGGCCCTGATCCCCGTGGTGATGGCCTTTGGCCTTTGGGTGACCGGAGGTCTGCACTTAGATGGTTTGATCGATACAGCGGATGGTCTCGGGGCCGGACCTGAGCGCTGCTTGGAGGCGATGGAAGACAGCCGTGTAGGGGCCAATGGTGTTCAGGTATGTGTGCTGGTTCTGTTGCTGCAGTTTGCGGCCTTGGTGCGCCTAGGCCCCTTGGCTCCGCAGGTGTTGGTGCTCTCGAGTGCTCTGGCGAGGGTGTCGCCGCTGTGGGCGATGACGCGATTTTCTTATTTGAAAGTGAATGGAACGGCTGGGTTTCATCGCCGGTATCAGAAGGGCCTGACAGACGTGGCTCCAACACTGCTGCTGCTGCCGCCTCTGCTGTTGAGTCCCTGGTTTCAACAGCTGCCTTTGTTGCTAGGGCTTCCTGCATGCTTGCTGAGTGCACTGGCCATAGCTGAGGGGCTCGGACGGCGTTTGGGGGGGATGACAGGGGACGGTTACGGCGCTGTTGTAATCCTCAGCGAAACTACTAATTTGCTTCTCCTGGCCTTGTGGGCTCCATTGCCAGCCCTGGTGGCAGGTTGAGCAGAAAGGCATTCCCGTGTACTGGAAGGCTTGGATCCAAATGGCTTGGCGAGGTGGAAAGAAGCAGTTCACCCCCCCTTTTCTCTGCGAGTTCTCGCGCCAGTGCTAGGCCAAGCCCAGATCCGGGTTGGTCCTTTCCCCTGGTTCCCCGCTTCCCTTTTTGAAAGATCAACTGTTGTTCATCTTCTGGGATTGGTGGGCCTTCGTCCCAGATCACGATGCTGTGCTCGAACACGCCGAGGCCGAGCGAACATCCTTTTGGGCTGTACCGAAACGCGTTCTCCAGCAGATTGGCGACGATTTCGGAAACGACTCCATCATCTTGCGTTCGGATCGTTTGCGTCCATGCGGGCCAGTGGGATGGTGACCGCCAGACTCGATTTTGGAGTGCCGCGGTTGCGGCGGCCCGTTCAATCAGAGGTATCAGAAGCTGTTTGATGGTGAGCTCCGGAACTTCTGTTAACGATTCTGGAAGCAAGAGAGGGGTGGGTCCGTCTGAGCGATGCGGGAGATTTTCCCGGCCGATCTGGTCCAGGGATGCGATGTAGCGGGTCAGTTGTTCCTGTTCTTGAAGCAGTCCCTTGACGAGTGGCCGCTGGAGATGTTCAGGCCCGAGTCGTCGGAGGAGCAACTGGGCATAGGTCTTTAAAGCGGCCAGGGGGTTGCGCAACTGATGCACGACAAGGTTCATCTGTTGACGTTGCTGATGGAGCTCGTCGAGAAGTTGACGGCGTTCGAGTTCCAGCCCAAGGCTGTACGCCAAAGCAGCCGCGCTGGCCTGTAGACGGCCTTCTAAATGGTCGGGCCACGCCGTTTCGCGATGTTGCTCGGCGCGAAGGACTCCCAGTAACAGCTCGTTGTGACGTAGCGGATACCAATGCCGTTCCGGTGCTGGAACGCGAAGGCCTGGGTCGTTTGCGATCTCTGGAAGCCTGCCTCCATCTGGAGGCCATTGATCCACCATGGAGAGGATGGGGGTATCTCCTTCGCTGCCTTGTGCAACGTAGACAACCAGCTTGGAAAGGGCTTCATCGCTAGAAAAACTCTGAAGCTGTTGCTGAACAAGGGTTAAAAACCGATTGGACAGCTGCATTCTTGAAATTGGGTGCCTTGATACAGCAGAGCTGGAGAACAAGGGCAAGGGAGTCTTGCCAATTCAGAAAAAAGTCTTAAGATCATTCAATCTGCCGACGACGCTCTTTGCTTTGGCGCCGGTTTCCTGTCAATTCTGCTCAGGTTGCATTTTAGTTGCTACCAAGGTTACAGCAGAGGTTGATATGTCTCCTGTTGTCATCGGTTTGATTCCGTTGAAAGCGATGGTGTTTGCAGATCAATCGTGTTGCATGCCTTCACGGTCCTTCTTCCGATTCGCTGACCTCACGATGCTCATTGAGCGTCCGACTTGACCGTTTGCCGCTCTTTCAACGGCTTCGGTCCTTTTTGACAGCCCCACCTCACTCCCTCAACAGGGATTTTCCTAATGTCCAAAAAACGTAAGAGGATTAGTCGTCGTCGCCTCGCTGGTCAGCGTGTGCTGGCGCATGTTCCCACTCACCATCTTGAAACAGGTGAACACAAGCCTGTGACGGCAGCCCGTCGTTATATCGCTGAGGGTGTTCTCATGCCCCCTGCTTTGGTCAATGTTCGCCGTAATGAACACACCACAGATCGGTTTTTCTGGGGTGAAAAAGGTCTCTTTAGTGCCCAGTACGCCGAAGAAAACCATTTTCTGTTCCCTTCTCTGCGATCCATCGTTGATCACGTGGGTGAGGAGGTCATCTTTGAAGGGTTAGATCTCGCTTCTGATGATTGGGAGGAAATGGAAGAGTACGAATATGCATTCGTCTGATTGATCCAATCCAACCTGCCATGTCCAGTTCCTCAGGGTTTGTGCTCTGGTTGAGCTAACCAAACCTTGAGGATTGTTCTGATTTCGGCCTGAGCTTCGTTTGAAATCGTATGACCTTCTTCAAAGCTGAAAAGCTTGCATGGTTGAGTCCCTTTGGAAAGCTGTTCTCGGAGTGCCAAAGCTGCTGAATGGGGTACGACTTCATCCCTTTTGCCATGGAGAAGCAAAACAGGTGGTCGATTGACAGGGGCTTCCCAGCGTGGATGGGGGTAACCGCTGCAAGCCACGATTCCGGCGAGTGGCAACTCACAGCCAGCGCCAAGGGCCATGGCCCCTCCTTGAGAAAAACCCAAGATTGCTGTTGCCTCAAGTGGAATTTCTCTTGAGGCGACAGCAATTATGCGTTGCTTCAAGTCAGCAATAGCGGCTGGAACGGCACTCCAGTCTGGGGGAAACAGGCCGTACCACTGGCGCCCTGTCCCCTGGGTTTGGAGTTGAGGCGCATGAAGAGCGATAAGTTCCACTGGTCGGTCTATTTCCTCACAAAGCACTCTTCCTAAGGGGAATAAGTCACTGGCATCAGCACCCCAACCATGAAGTAGGACTAGGCGGGTTTTGGCATTCGGCGCGGATTGACAGAGTTGGTCTAGGTCCATGGCTCGTGTGCAGGGTTGATGCGTAGGTTGGCTCAAGGCTTGTTTTTCGTCCTGCTGTCATGGCTCCAACTGCCCTGCTGAGCGTGTCTGATAAGCGTGGGGTGGTGCCTCTCGCAGAGGCTCTCACGCGACTCCATGGCTACAAGCTGTTATCCAGTGGTGGAACGGCGAAAGTGCTAGAGGAGGCTGGTTTGCCTGTGACACGTGTTGCAGACCATACCGGCGCTCCTGAAATCCTGGGTGGTCGTGTGAAAACCCTTCATCCTCGAATCCATGGTGGAATTTTGGCGCTTAGAGGGGATGCGCGTCATGAAGCGGACCTTCGGGAGCAGCGTATTGACCTCATCGATGTGGTGGTGGTGAATCTTTACCCCTTCAGGGAAACTGTCGCAGCACCTGATGTGAGCTGGGACAGCGCTATTGAGAACATCGATATCGGCGGACCCACGATGGTTCGTTCCGCAGCAAAAAATCATGCTTACGTCTCGGTCTTAACCAGCCCTGAGCAGTACGAGAATTTCTTGCAATCCCTTGCTGGGTCGGGAGGTTTTGTCGATGCCAATGTCCGTCGGCAGCTGGCACTCGAAGCCTTTGCCCATACGGCAGCCTATGACGTCGCAATCAGCCGGTGGATGCAATCTCGCCCTGAGTCTCAACCCACGAGTCAGGAACAGCCTCCGGTCGTGGACAGGCCTTGGTTGGAAGCTCTTCCGCTGAGGCAGGCGCTGCGGTATGGCGAGAATCCTCACCAGAAAGCAGCTTGGTACAGCAGCCCGGTTGGATGGGGAGGTGCCGAACAGTTGCAAGGCAAAGAACTGAGCACTAATAATCTGCTTGATTTGGAAGCGGCACTCGCCACCGTTCGTGAGTTCGGTTACGGCTCAAGTGGTCTTCGCCCTGCGCAGCAGTCCGCCGCCGTGGTTGTGAAGCACACCAATCCATGTGGTGTGGCTATGGGTGATGGCGTGGCGACAGCGCTTACT
>WTGE01000043.1 GCA_011525445.1 Synechococcus sp. CO36386bin_37 | reverse complement strand
GTTTCTGGAGTTGCGCACTCAGTGCGTTCAGTGCTGATTCCCCGTCTGAACAAACAATCGATTCGGCCAGAGCTAATTTGCTTAGTTGCCTGGGTTGTTGGTAATCAATCCAACGCATTGTGGCTTGGAGAGCTGGCCATTGACGACGCCAGCTGCACAACATCAGGGCCAGTCCAAGCCATGCGAGAAGGCCTAAAAACCATACGCTGGAGTAAATGCTGTTCAGCTGCAGTTTCAGGATTTGTTCGCCGTTAATGAAGCCAAGCCATGGATCAGCGTTAAAGCGTTCGAGATATAAACCTGGCGCTTCATTTTGAGGAAGAATTGTTCCCATTGCGCTGGCAGCAGCAATGATCAAAAGGAGCAGGATTGCTAAACGAAGATCCGAAAGTAAAGCGATAAAACGACGCAGAACAGGCATGCGATCAGGCCAGTCTTGCTAAAAGTGTCAGTGATCCTGTCGCAATCAAAACCACTCCGCTGATCGGTGGTATCCACCGTCCGATCGGCCTGAGTGCCAACAATCGCGGCAGGGACGCCGCCAAATTGCCGGCGAGGAGGAGGGGCAAGACTTGACCAAAACCAAAGCTCGTCAGCATGACAATTCCAAGGATTGGACTTCCTTTTGCGGCAATCCAGCCCAGTAGAACGGCTAAAACCGGTGTTGTGCAGGGAGAAGCAGCCAGGCCGAATGCCAAACCTGCTGCGACAGGGGCAAGAGAAGGGGGTCCCTTGCTCGTCCAGCTCATGGGGTCTGGACCGGCGGGAAGTGGGATGCGAACCAACCCCAGCAGATTGAGTCCCATCACGATTGCCAAGGCACCCACGAGCGTAGGAATCAATCCCGGAACCTGACCATAAACCCTGCCTAAGAGCCCGCTCAGGGTTCCTAAGAGGACCAGTGCCGTCACGATACCAGCGCAAAATAACAAGCTGCGTTGCCAGGGTTGTTGCTTGTTGTCGAAGCCCGCCAAGTAAGCGAGCGTGACCGGCAAAAGGGACAACGAGCATGGCCCCAGGCTGGTCAGAGCTCCACCTAAGAAAACAAGCCCAACCGTGATGGGCCCCGGCTGCTGCAGGGCATGGTTGAGGAGATGCTCGCTGCTGCGGGCAAGATCGGAAAGTGTCAGCTCAAGTGAGGGAATGGTTGTACCGGTTATTCCGGAGTCAATTCAAATTCACCTTATCCAGAACGTTGTTGACTTCGCAGGCTCCGACTACCGATTAATCCAGTGGATTCCAGGGAGCAACGGATTAACAACCCAAGAATCACCATGCTCGAGAGCAGTGAGTTCCCCCCGTAGCTGACAAGGGGCAGGGGCAGACCTGTTGTCGGCATGGCGCCGGAAGCTACGGCAATATTCATCAGTGATTGTCCAACGAGAAGGCTGGAACAGCCAATAGCGGTGAGTCTGGCTTGGTTGCTCCTGCAGCGCAATGCAACACGAAGCCCTAAGAAGCCCATCAGCATCAGAAAGAGCAACAACATCACGGAACCAGCGAAACCGAACTCTTCGGCATAAACAGCGAAGATGAAATCAGTGCTTTGAATCGGTAAATACTGCAGTTTTTGCGTTGAAAGTCCGAAGCCTTGACCAAACAGTCCACCTGATCCAATGGCTAAAAGGCTTTGGATGAGTTGATAGCCATCGCCTTGAGGGTCTTGCCATGGATTGAGAAACGAGATGACTCTGATGCGTTGGTATTCATTGATCAGGATGCTGCTCACCCCGAGCAGACCTCCAACCAGTGCGGTGCCGAAGAGTTGAATCAAGGGAAGCCCTGCCGAGAATGCCATCAGCCAGATCAAGAGGCCGATCAGTCCTGCAGTGCTCAGATTGGGTTGTTTGAGGATCAGCAGAACAAGAATGGCAAAACTGGCGAGCCAAAGCAGCTTTTGATCCAGCGCATTCCGCTTCCAGTGAGCAAACAAATTGGCAGCTTGAAGAACCACAAAGGGTTTGACCAACTCCGATGGTTGGATCTGGATAGGACCAATAACGAGCCAGCGACTTGCTCCATTGACCGTGGTTCCCATCACTAATGTGGCTGCAACCAGCAGGCAGCCCATCCAGAGCCCAGGTCCTGCGACTTTGAGCCAGCGTCTGAGTGAGGTTGATGTAACGAAGGCCATCAAGCCCCAGCTGGCCACCATCCAGATCAGCTGACGTTTGAGGTAATAAGCACCCTCTCCTTGCTCTCTAGCAGCAACCCACCAACTTGCCGAAGCCAAGACCAGTAGTCCTGCAACACACCAGATCGCAGTGAGACTGAGCAGAAGCCTTGCCTCAGTTGGCCAGAGCGACCAATCCAGTGGCATGAAACGTTGCCAGAAGTCACGTTGGTTGGACGCAGTGCGTTTGTCAGCCGTTCTCCGCTTGGAACGACTCCTTCGAGAGGTCACGCTGGTGTCACTCAAGAGCAAAGAGATCAAGAATCAGGTTCCTATTGAGCCGCTCTCCGAACGGTTTGCCAAGGCAAGACAACAAAAAACCCGGCTATTGCCGGGTTTTTTTAATTAAAAAAAACAGGATGAGTATCAGTTGCCGACGTTGATCTCGCGGTTTCCTGTGCAAAGTTCAACCTTGATAATTCGTCCACCTTGTTTTTGGATACGCTGTTGTTCAGCAAACCAACTTTCATATGGAACCCATTTCGTGAAGAAGGTGTTTTGCAGCTCACGCTGGGAACGGACCTTTTCAGGTGAAGGTATGCAGGCTGTGACCTTGAAGAGACGCATCAGTTACCAAGACCAGAACAGATGTAGTCAAAGTAGACACCCATCTCGCGACCAGCATCTGGACCAACCAAAGATGCTGTGACTTCCTTCATGGCTTGAATGGCCTGCACTGTCGCACCGATGGGAACTCCCAGAGAGTTGTAGGTCTCTTTAAGACCATTCAGAACTCGCTCGTCAAGGATTGAAGTATCCCCCGCTAACATGGCGTAAGTGGAATACCGCAGGTAATAGTCCAGATCACGGATGCAAGCCGCATACCGACGAGTTGTGTACATGTTGCCACCCGGACGGGTGATGTCCGAGTACAGAAGAGCTTTGGCGACAGCATCCTTAATGATCGAAGAGGCGTTGGCACTGATCGTTGCTGCTGCCTTGACACGGAGTTCACCGCTGGCGAAGTACTGCTCAAGACTGGACATGGACGTGGTGTCCAGATACAAACCTTGAACGTCTGACTTGTTGATGACGTTGGTAATCGCGTCTTGCATGGATTAGGTGAGTGACAGGGAGAGGAGATGGTTTCGTTGATTCAGGCGAGCGAGCCAATCACGTAATCGAAATAAAAACCAGCTTCTTCGGCGTCCGAGCCGGTGAGGATGCCCATGGCGACTGACTTCATTTCGCGCACGGATTCAGCCATGGCTTCAAGAGGAGTACCAAGAGAACGGTACAGTTCTCTGGCTCCAATCACGCCAATCTCCTCGATCGGTGTGACATCTCCAGCGACGACGCCATAGGTGACAAGACGCAGGTAGTAATCCATGTCACGAAGACAGGTTGCGGTCATCTCCTGACCGTAGGCATTGCCTCCAGGGGAAATGACATCGGGACGCTTCTGGAACAGCTGTCCGCCTGCTGTTTTAACGATGCGCTCTCGGCTCTCGCTGAGAACCTGAGCGACACGCAGACGACGCTGTCCGCCACTGACAAAGGACTTGATTTGGTCCAGTTCGCCAGGACTGAGATAGCGGGCTTCGGCGTCCGCGTTGATGATCGAGTTGGAGACGATGCTCATGCAGTTCTACCTCGAAACAAGCGGCCGCCCGAAGGAGGCCGATATGCCGGTGAATGTGTGGGGTGAATATGTTGATCTCGAAGGAGATCAGTCAGCAGTTTAAGGGCTGCTTGGGGGTTGGAGGGGGAATCCAGTCCGAAAAGGGTACAGATGTTGTATCTGTTGACCTTTTACGGAGAAGTTTGGAAGAGGCAGCTGCCTGATCCAACTTTCGCCTCTTTATTCTCCTTCAACACGCAGAATCACTTCTGCGTCGGTAACAGATCTTCATTGCTGCTGAGATTGTTGGGAGGCTGCGCGCGTCAAGCAATCCGTGGAAGTGCTTGATGATTCAATAATATGAAAATCAAGTAATTATTAGCAATTATCAGCAATCGTTTTCAGAATATTTTATTTGGAATTTATTGGAATCAGTTTTGGGGGCAATATCAAATACAAGTCGTTCGTGTTGTCGGGGAGGGCTTTCCGTGTGTTTTATTTAGAAATTAAATGCGTCTGACTCGGATCTGCTTAGTGAATATGTTTTTTCTGTGCTGAATGAATCAGTATTGATTTGGCTGGATTATGAATTTTTGGGAAAGCTCACAATGGTGAATTCTTTGGTGGATTAAGACCTGCATTGCCTCTGTAAAGCATTGACGTGCGGATCACTGTGGCTTGATCCTGTCCTTTCGAAGTGGACATGCCATTGATTTGAGGAACAACATTTGATTCTTCTTGTTTCCTTTTGTTAATGAAGTAAAGCGTGGCCTGTCGTTGACCATCTCGTGCACGGGTAATTAAAAACTCAGAGACTTCTGGTGGTGTGCTCGCTCGACCGAGTATCGCCAGGCTTGCTGCCGATGCCGCGCGGAGAGGTGACATGCCTGACAGGCGGTCTTGAAAAGATTCGCTCATGGCGACAGACTTCACAAATCCTGAAAGATTAATATCCTGATTGCGCAATTGTGATTCAGCGGTGGTCAAGCGCTCGTAGTCAAGTGGTATGCGATTCAGGAGTTGTCTGTATGTTTCTGCTATCGCTATTTGTAGTTCTTCCTCAGTAAACGGTGCCTTGAGTTGAATGCATGAAGAGATTCCATTCCGACGAGTAAAGCCGCTTGAATCTTTTGTCTGCAGAGCATTAGTTAAGCCAGAAAGTTTTCCTCCTGGAGTTAGGAATGAAATCGATGGGCTGCTGAAACTTTGACTGGTTTTTGCGTCAAATTTGGGCCTTTTGCTTTCCTCGGATGGTATGACCAGAGCTTCGAGTTGCGAGCCGGTGGTGAGCTGAGTGGGAGCAAGGATTTGCTCTCCTCTCAGCCTTTTTAAGTTGCTGAAGGGCGTTTGCCCGGAGTAGGAGCTGAGCTTGACTTGAAGAAGGCGATTGCAATCTTCAGGCTTACGACGTTTCATCAAGTTAGTGATGGCCTGACGTTGACCTTCTTCGGCTCGTGTCTTTAGAAATTCTGCTACCTCTGATGGAATTGCCGGTCTTCCAAGAAGGGCGAGACTTGCGGCAGGTGCAACACGTAGGGGAGCAATTTCAGAGAGCCTTTGCTGAAATGCATCACTCATTGCAACAGCCTCTATGAATTCCGCTAAATTAATATCTAGGTTGCGTAATTTAGATTCGGCAATTGTGAGCCTCTCACCTTCAAAGGGTACGTAATTAAGTAGTTGTCGGTAAGTTTCTTCAACAGCTGAATTTAATTCAGCTTCAGTAAATGGAGGTTTGAGCTCGATCCAGGATGGGGTACCTATTTTGCTGGCGAAGCCTGTCGCATTCTGACTGTCAAGAGCGCGACTCAGTCGTGCACCTGGCACCTCTGGAGATGCTGAACCTTTGAAACTAACTTTTCCTGCCCAGCTGGGTTGCTTTGCATTGGTTTCAGTGCTGCCGGCTTGTGTCAGTGCAATGGACTTTTCCCTTGCATCAAATTCGGGGAGCGGTTCCGATCTAACCCAAGTGTCAATTGAGCTCCTCGTTTTGGCCTGAAGATTCCTGGGAGTTATGTCACCAGGAGTCTTGAAGCTGCTCCCTGATTTGAGTTCAGGGCGTGACCTTGGAGTGAACTCGATTTGAGCTTCGAGATTGAGTTGCTCTTTCCAAGTCGGTGTTCGTCGACTGGTTAAATCCTTTGGAGTGATGAATCGTTCGAAGGGAACGGTGTCCTCACCGAAGCAGTCTGCAAACTCTTGGCTGTTTACAAGCGCATCAACCACTCCGTAGAAACCATGACGCGCTGCAGTGTCGAAAAGGGCATCGATTTCCCAGCGGCCGAATGTGGGGCGGCCAAGCAGACGCCGATGCATGACTTCGATGGCCTTGGTGATGTAGAGGCCTTCCCAGTAACGACGTCGGAATGCACTCGAACGAGCAACTAGGCGAATGAATTCACGCAGGTTGATATCACCGTTTTCAAGTCTGTTTTCGGCGCTTTCAACTCTCTCTGTGGCGTAACCGGTAT
>WTGE01000074.1:2006-6209 GCA_011525445.1 Synechococcus sp. CO36386bin_37 | reverse complement strand
ACTTGCTGCTGCCGAACTGACGCGCCCGGTGGTTCACCTTCACTTCGGTGATCCGAGCACCCTCGATGAAGGCCAGGGCGGGAAGAAAGCGATGCAGCTCTCCATAGAGACGCATGTCTGCAAGCACCTCGCGCCGGTAGGCCTTGAGGGAGCAGCCGTAGTCATGCAGCTTCACGCCAGTGACGCGTCCAATCAGGCGGTTGGCGATGCGGGAGGGGAGTTTGCGCTGGAGGGCGGCGTCCTGGCGCTGATGGCGCCAGCCGCTCACCAGGTCATAGCCCTGCCGCAGTTTGGCCAGCAGCATGGGGATATCGGCCGGATCGTTCTGCAGGTCGCCATCGAGGCTCACGATCACCTCGCCCTGGGCGACATCGAACCCGGCGGCCATGGCGGCGGTCTGGCCGTAGTTCTTGCGCAGCAGCACCGCCACCAGTTCGGGCACTTCGGTGCTGAGCTGGGCCAGCACTGTCGCGGTGCGGTCGCTGGAGCCGTCGTTGACCAACACAAGTTCGAAACGTTCTCCGCTCGGTCTCAGCGCCTGAAGCAACTGCTCCACCAAATGGGGCAAACTTTCCTCCTCGTTGTAAAGGGGCACCACCACGGACAGGTCCAGGGGTGAGCTCATGCCGCAGGGTCTGCTAATCGCTGCAACCTAAGCCGACCCGCCCCTGGGTTCAGCTCAAAGGACTGCCGTCGTGGCAACGGATCACGCGACCCGCTCCTCGCAGCTGCTTCCGATAGTGGCTGGCGACGGGATGTCGATCTGAAAGGTGCAGGCTGTCGACGCCGATCCCGTCGCGGCCGTGCTCGCGGCCGGAGCTGTGGCGGTAGAACCCATCGCCCAGATGGAGCCCCACATGGGTGCAACGCCGTGCTGAACCAAAGAAGATCAGATCTCCGCGGCGCAGCAGTTGCAGTTGCCCCACCTGAACGGCCACCGGTCGGCAGAAACGCGCCTGCTGATAGGCGTCTCGTGGGATCCAGACACCCTGGCTGGCGAAGGCCAATTGCATCAGGCCTGAGCAATCCATGTTGGGTTCAGTGGTCCCGCCCCAGAGGTAGTGGTTGGTCTGTTGTTCGGCGCGTTCGCTCCAGGCCAGCACCGCCGGCAGTCGCCGCTGGACTTCCGTCGCCGGCAACAAGGTCGGCATCCAATCAGGCCGTTGCTCCGCTCGCCCGATCAGGTCATTGACGTCCATCCAGCAGCGGTAGCCGTCCTCCAGAAGCTGCACCAACAGTCGCCCCTCGCTCCGCTCCAGAAGACGGATGCTGCGACCACGGCGGCCCTGGGTGGTGAGGCTGTGGCCCACGGGACGCCCATAGCCATTGACGTCGCTCAACAGGGTCCACTGCGTTCCTGGTTGTATGAGGTCGGGAGCCAGCAGGGTGTTTAACGTCGCCATGGCTCGTCGCTGTCGTCATGGCGTTCTACCGTCCCGATTCCGCCATGGCTTCCCATCTGGAGTCGGTGCTCGACCGGATGGATGCGGCAGGTCGTCCCGGGTTGCGCAACAGTCTTTCCATTACCTGGGTGCGCTACGACGACGTCAGCCCCCAGGCTGGTGAGGGCCGCGGTGCCTCCTGGAATCAGGAGCGTTGGGTTTACCCCGCCAGCGTGGTGAAGTTGATCTATGCGGTGGCCGTTGAGCGTTGGCAGCAGCGGGATCTCATCCCCGACAGCGACGAACTCCAGCGCGCGATGCGCGACATGATCGCTGACTCGAGCAATGACGCCACAGGATTGGTGGTGGATTTGCTCACCGGCACCACGAGTGGCCCCGAGCTGTATGGGGATCGCTGGGAGCTGTGGCAGCGCCAGAGACGGCTGGTGAATGACTGGCTGGCCACCCTGAAATGGCCGGAGCTCGATGGCGTGAACTGCTGCCAGAAGACCTGGGGGGATGGGCCCTACGGCCGGGAGAAACGGTTCTATGGCGCAGACAATGGCAATCGCAATGCGCTGAGCACCGCGTCCACGGCCCGGATGTTGGAAGCGGTGATGACTGGTGCTGTCGTGTCACCGCCAGCCTGCCTGCGCTTGCGGGACCTGCTCAGTCGTTCCCTGGATTCCGATCAACGACGCGCCGACCCGGATAACCAGGTGGATGGATTTCTCGGGGAAGGTTTACCTGCTGCATGTCGTCTCTGGAGTAAGGCGGGTTGGATGAGTCAGGCTCGCCATGACGCCGCCTGGTGGCAGCTGCCGGATGCTCCCCCCACTTTGGTCGTGGCCTTCGGCAGTGGCAGTGACCGCGCTCAGGATGAACAGCTTTTGCCGGATCTGGCACGGGCCCTGTGTGATTTCATGCCTTCCGAAGAGAGCTGAAACCGCAGATTTGGACTGGAACGGAGGGGGCGACCTCAAGTTGAAGTATTCGTTGTGTGGGCTTGGCCTGGTGAGATGACGTGATTGAGGGAAGGTGTAGGTCTCCTAGAGCCATGCTTTGTTCAGCAGACTCAAAAAAATTTCTTTGTATCGAAAGGTGCGCAGGACTGTCTGCAAATCGTGTTCAGTGCGGTTCGGTCTTATGCGAACGGCTGAAGTCCCGACCTGTCATGAAGGGGCATTGATGTTCGGACGAGATGACAAGACAAGCACCTGACAGTCCAGAGAAGAGGTTGAAGCGGCGATGCCTTTGAACAGCAGATGATCTGCGCAGAAGAAGCCGAGACATATTCATCAGAACGGTGAGCAAATCACTCGATCAAAGCCTGGCTCTCTCGGTTGAAGATTCCCGCCGAGTGGAGGATCTCCTTATGGTGCGTCCCTGGGGGCGCGGTCAACCTAAGAGTTGGAAGCACTATTAACCTGAATTTTGACTTAGAATTTGATACGAATATCCCGCCTCAGTTGGTAGTGATGAGCGAATCAAATAATGTTGCGCAACTTTCGTTGTCTGGGAATCATCGGGAGTGTCTCCAGGCTTGCCGGGATCTCCTTAACGATAATCCTGGCGATCTCACGGCACTGAAGTTTTCAGGACGCTCTCTGATTGCCCTTGGCCAATTTCATGAGGCTCGGGAATTTCTGGTAAAAGCGGAGGGCCTAAATCGTAATGATCGTGAGATTCTCAAGGATCTGGGTAATATCGCGGTTGAGCTCGGTGATTCAGAAGCTGCTGCTCAGTGGTATGAGAAGGCTATCCAGGTCAGTCATGATTACGCTCCTGCCATTAACAACCTTGCCAATTTAAAGAGGCAGTCTGGTGATGTTCAAGGGGCGGTCGATCTGTTTAGGCAAGCCATACAGTCTGACCCGACTTTGATTCAATCTTATGTGGGATTGACGGCAGGTTTACTGGATCTCGGAGACTTCGGTCAAGCAGAATCATTCTCTCGTCAGGCCTTGGCTATCAACGACAAGATGCCTGGCCTCCATGAAGTCCTCGGTATGATATTTCAGGATCATGGCTACCCTGCTAAGGCGTTTGAGTATTTTCAAGGGGAGTTAACCATTAATTCGCAATCTGTGAACTCTCTTCTGGGTTTGGGGATACTTCATTTGGAGAATGGGCAGGCGGCAGTTGCAGTGAAGTTTCTGACGCAGGCATCTGCTCTGCAGCCCAGTGTGAAATGCTCTCTCCTTTTGGCACAAGCTCATCAGGCGCTCGGGCGTTTCAAAGAAGCAGTCGTTGAATACCAAAAAATAAATATTGATCAGTTGCATGACAAGATGGCTTTTCTTAATTATGGTATTTGTCTTTTGAATATTAACGATAATTCTGCCGCTATTGAAGCATTTAGGTTGGCTCTAAATTTGGATAAATCACTTGTCTCGGCATGGGGAAACCTTGGCAACGCCTTGAAGCGTGAAGGGCGGTATCAGGAAGCTTTGTCAGCAACATTGAAGGTTCTCGAGATTCAGCCTGATCATCCTGAAGCTCTCATGAATCTGGGTGTCCTTCATCAGCGACTTGGCAACTTGGATCAAGCCCTCGAATCTACCTTGAAATTACTTAAACTCAGGCCAGACAGCCCAGCGGCTCACATCAACCTGGGCGCTATTTACCAAGACCTTGGGAATCTGGATCAGGCCTTGTCATTCACTCTTCAATCCCTGGAGCTCAAACCTGATAATCCGACGGCTCTCATTAACCTGGGATCTATACAGCGAGAATTGGGACAACTTGATGAGGCTCTCGTCACAACCCTCAAAGCGTTGGAGATCCAGCCTGACAGCGCCGACGCTTATATGAATCTGGG
>WTGE01000074.1:0-1906 GCA_011525445.1 Synechococcus sp. CO36386bin_37 | reverse complement strand
ATGAATCTGGGTGGTATCTATCAAGACCTTGGTCAGTTGGATCAAGCTCTTGTCTCGATCCTTCAATGCCTGGAGCTCAAGCCTGATGCCCCCATGGCTCTCATGAGCTTGGGCAGTATTCATAGAGATCTCGGTAATCTAGATCAGGCGCTTGATGCCACGTTTAAGTCTCTAGAGATCAAACCTGATAACTCGGATGCTCTCTTAAACCTGGGTGCTATTCAGAAGGATCTCGGTAATCTAGATCAGGCGCTTGCATCGACACTTAAGTCGTTGGAGCTTCATTTGGATAATCCAGATGCTCATCTCAATCTAGGCAGCATCTTTTTAGGCCTTCGCGAGTATGAGAAAGCATTGAATTCAACAATGAGGTCTCTAGAGCTAAAGTCAGACAATGCTGAGGCTTACATCAATCTTGGTAATATATATAAGGAGCTTGGCAATCTCTCACGCGTTATTGAATTGGTTGATAAGGCGCTTGCGCTTGAGCCGAACAATGCCAAAGCCTACCTGCTGAAGGGAATTGCGAGTCTTGAGAAGGGGGAGATCAGTGAGGCGAAAGATGCTCTCTTGTGTGTTACCGCTTTGAATGGTCGATCTTCAGAAGCTTATAAATACCTTGGCATTCTTTTTTATATCAAAGGGGAACTTGGTCAGTCTTTGCAAGCTCTTGAGAAGGCTTTGAAAATTGATCCTAATTGTAAGGACTCCATGGTGATTAAAGCCGTTCTTGAGGGTGATATTAGAGATGGAGAGTCAAGGGGGTCGATCAGGGGATGGTTCAGTAATTTGCTGAGTTCACCTCGTGAATTCCCAATCCTATTAGAAAGGCCTGTGGAGAGAAATTTTGTTCGTGCTTTGTATGAGATCGAAGGTGTTGACCTCGAGCAGAGAGACTTGCCAACGAAGGGCAATGCCAAGACATCTGATTTTTCATTTTTTGAACGGAATCAACAGCTCGCTGGCTCTCTTCAAAGGGATCTCGTCGATTTGGCAGAAAAGGCGGTTGGAACGAAAGTTTATTTTGAAGACTCCTGGTTCACGATTCTTCGTGGTGGAGGCTACGTCAGCAAGCATCATCATCTTTCCCCGCTCGCGAGAATCCCTGGGTTGGATGTGATCAGAGAACGGCAGTTTGCGCTTGTTTACTATTTGGATATTGGCGATCAGGGTGGGGAAGAGCCTGGATTTTTAGAATTTTATGATCCGTCTTCTAAATTGTTGCCTTCAGAAGGAAAGGTTGTCATTTTCCCTGCTGCGAGATATCATTCAGTGAATTATGACGGACTCAAGGATAGGGTTATGATTGGAGTCAACTTTTGGAGTATTTAAAAAATCTGATCTTCAGAATCTGTCTTGATTGAGCTTTGTTGCTCCAGCCTTGATCGCCTGCTGTCTCAATCGCTAAGGCAGGCTGTCGTTATCAAAGAGAGTTCAGGCTTTTTAGAACGTTTGTGGCCTTGGGAGTGTTCAGACGTTGAATGGAGTCTCCATCGCCTAAAAAGCTGAGGGATAGATTGCGGTGTTGGGTGATTCTCTGAGAGGTAAAAGACATGGGGCCGGTCATCCAGAAGCGCATCCATGAATTCCTGTTAAGTATCTCTTCAGACTTGCTTCTGCGCGCGAAGCGGCTGAAACGTCACGAGGCTGTCTGTGCTGTGGCATGACCTCCAACAGCAGCCTTGCGGCGGTTTTCTGGGTCTGGGACGAACCTCATCCCCTGGTTCAGCGAATGGCGAGTGGAAAGATGCTGAAAACGCAGGGATGCAGAACGTCTTATGGGGGACGATGATCTTCAATACCCAATCATCCCCAGTGGTTCTGGGAAAATGGGATGGTCAGAGACGACCAAGGAACGGAGAGGGAGGGATTCGAACCCTCGACAGAAGTTGCCTCCTGTAACTCC
>WTGE01000153.1 GCA_011525445.1 Synechococcus sp. CO36386bin_37 | reverse complement strand
GGCGAGATGAAGGTGTGGCTTAGCTCAGCTCGCCTTGGCGAGCGCAAGACCAAGGCGTCGAACCTGTCCGGAGAGGCTGGCATCGATCACCTGAGAGCCGAGGTTGACGACGAAGCCACCAATGAGGGATGAATCGATCTTGAGATCGATTTCAACAGCATTGGTACCAGCCATTAACTGGACTTTGGTCGTCAGTGCTGCTTGTTGTTCCTCAGAAAGAGGTTGAGCAGAACGAACATGTGCCAAAGCGATATTCCGAGACTCTCGGTAAAGCTCGAGATAACGCAAAAGCACTGCTTCGAGGGCGGGAAGGCGCTGACGATCAGCCAGAACCTTGAGCAAATTCATCAAAGAAGGGGCAACTTGCTCCGAGAGAAGGCTGGTTAGAGCTTTCTTCTTGGCCTCTGGCTCGAGAACTGGAGATGACATCGCATCGCGAAGAGGCTCCGAGCTCTCCCAAGCCGAAAGAATGGCCTTACATTGAATCGCAACATCTTCAGATTCCTGACGAACATCAGTAACTTGAAGAAGGGCGTCTGCGTAAGGAGTTGCGAGTGAATTTAATAGAGGCATCAGACGTCTTCCAAATTAGAAATTGAAGAGTCGATCAATTGATTTTGGGTCTTGCTGTCAAGACGACCGGGCAGTTCAGACAAGACCTTATCAATGGCAGAAATTGCCGCTTCTTTTCGGAGCTGTTCCGTGAGGCGAGCACCTTCTGCGGTCAGATCAGCAAGAGCATCTTGCTTGAGAGCAGCCATGGCCTGAATCGTCCGCTTTTCACCATCAGCACGAATGGCTTCGGCGCGAGCCTTACCATCTTGACGAATTTTTTCAGCTTTTTGCTGGGCAGCGGCTAGATCTTTTTGAGCGATAGCCAGTTCAGCAGTGGCAGAACTTAGACGCTTTTCAGCATCTTGAAGATCTTTGAGGATCGACTCCCGTCTGGTTTCGAGCATGCCACCCAGAAAACCTTTTAAAAACCAGAATAGAACTCCGATCACAATGATCAGATTGAACAAATTGGTTTCAAAAAGGTTCAGATTGATCCCAAAACCGCCCTCAGATGCCAGCAGTGGTAATAAAACGTTCATCATGCCGCTAACAGTCTTTCAATGATCTGTGCGCTGAGTTGATCAACTTGAGCCATCAACTGTGATTGAGCAGATTCACGTTGAGACTCAATCTCTTTTCGAGCCTGTTCTCGAGTGCGGTTAGCTTCAGTTTCTGCAGCTGCTAAGGCCTCTCGGTACAGAGAGTCAACTTCAGTTTCTGCCTCAACAATGGCGGTTTGAGCAGCTTGCCTGGCTCCGCGTAATTGATCCTGAAGGTCAGACTCAAGTCGACGAACCTGCTCAAGCTTTTGCTTGGCATCGGCGCGACTTGTGTTGATGTATCCCTCACGGTCTTCAACGACCTTGCCGACTGGCCGGAAGAAAAGTGAATTGAGCAGGAAGGTTAGGAGAACCACCTGTAAAGCCATTAATGGCAAGGTGGCATCGAGGTCAAAAAGACCTCCCTCCGGAACCGCCGCTTCAGCGAACAGAAGCCAGGTCATGGAAGAGGTGAGCTGGAGAGGAGCGAAAGAGTGCGACGAGAGTCAGATGGGGAGAGAACGTCGAGACAATCGACGATCGCTCCCCAGCCGTCATCAACCTGCGAAGGGGTTGGCGAACAGAAGCACCAGGGCCACCACAAGGCCGTAGATCGTCAGGGACTCCATGAAAGCCAGGGAGAGCAGCAGGGTGCCGCGGATTTTGCCTTCAGCCTCGGGCTGGCGGGCAATACCTTCAACAGCACCTTGGGAAGCGCTGCCCTGACCGATACCAGGGCCAATTGCAGCCAGACCGACGGCCAGACCAGCAGCAACGACGGAAGCTGCAGAAGTGATGGAATCCATGTTGAGTGCGTTTGGGGGAGCGCCGAAAGACGCTGAAAGTACGAATTGAGAGTTAAATCACCCTGCGCAGGGACACCTTCTGATGGAAAGTGGGCCCGAGGATTGGAGATTCGGACCTGCGCGCAGAGATTTCTAGCAGACGACCACTTGTGAAGGTCATAGTCAACTAGTGCGATTCGTGAAGGCCCTCACCGATATAGAAGGCCGCAAGAGTCGCAAAAATAAGAGCCTGAATAGCGCTGGTGAAGAGGCCAAGCAGCATTACCGGCAGAGGAACAATCAGTGGCACAAGATATACAAGTACTCCGACTGCCAATTCATCTGCAAGAATATTTCCGAAAAGACGGAATGAGAGCGAAAGAGGTTTTGTAAATTCCTCGATAATCTTGAACGGGAGCATGATTGGGGTCGGCTCCACATAAAGTTCAAAAAATCTCAAACCTTTCTTGCTCAAACCTGCATAAAAGTATGCCAGGGAAACAAGCAATGCCATCGCCACTGTGGTGTTGATGTCTGCCGTCGGAGCACCGAGTTCTCCCTCAGGAAGTTCTAGGACCTTCCAAGGAATGAGGGCTCCCCCCCAGTTACTGACAAAAATAAACAGGAATAGTGTGCCGATAAACGGTAACCATTCTCGGTAATACTTTTCTCCGATCTGATCACGAGCGAGGTCACGCAGATAGTCCCACATGAACTCAAGAAGGTTCTGTGCACCTTTGGGATCGCGATCAAGATTTCGAGTACCAGCCAACACGAAAGCGAGCAGCACTCCAATCAGGATCCAGGAGCTCAGGAAAACCTGGCCGTGCAGATTGAGGTTACCGATCTGCCAATACAGATGGTGGCCAACCTCCAGTTCGGCGAACGGCAGTGTGAAAGGCAGCAAAGCCATGAATGCAGATAAGGGATGCGCGGAATCAGCCGTCGAAAACGGTCTGAAGAATCAAGGCGGGCTTATACAGGAGAAAACCTACGAATGCAGGCAAGAGATCGAGTTGGGGGAATCGAGCTGCTGAAACGATGAGAAGAATCGGAACAACAAGCTGAAAACGACCAACTTGATGGGAACTTCCACCGAGCCGGGCCACGCTGCGGGCGAGTAGACGCAAGTAAAAAAGACCTGCGACAGCTCCAACAAGCAGGCTTCTGGCTACAAAAAAATCGAAGACGAACGATGCGACCAAAATCGCAACGACAGACACGAGCATTGTTGCCAGCATCAGACGAACTTGAAGCCAAGCAAAGTACTCCATACCATTTTCAACAGGGTCAGTGACCACAGCTGAATCCGGGGAGGACAAGCCTTGCAAATTTCGCCTGAGAAAGCGGGCGGAATCTATCACGCGATTCCGCCGATCAACGCATCATCGGCCTCCAGCAAAAGCAATTTTTTGCTCATAAGCTCTCGAGCCAGAGAGACGGTTGTCTTGTTTTTACTAAGGATCCCAAGGGGAACATCAGGGTTTTCATCAACAAGACGGAGCAGGCTCAATTCCTCATCTGTAACTGAGATGGGTTCCAGATCTGGCCCCAACATGCTTCTGGAAGGCCAACCCCAAAGGCATGACTGAAGTCGACCACTTGATTGGAGTAGCTTTTCATCGTTCTCCCAACGCAAAGGTTCAAAAGGCTGGGCGCTCAAGAAAAACTCAAAGTGACTGATGTCAGGGTCGAGCTGCTCGACAAGTCTCCATTGATCCAAGGGGGAGAGAGATTGAGCTCTTGCCAGCAATTCACCCTTGAGTAACCGAGCAGGGTCCCAAACCGAAGGATTCGAGAAACCTGCAAAGTGAAGCCCTGAAGCCTGAATCAGTTCCATTAGTCCCTCAAGGTCGTAGCTGGTCTCCTGAGGATGGAGATACATATCGGCAAAGTTGGAATCCGCTTTTGTGTCCAGTGACCAACGCTGCTCGTGGGTGCGTCGTAATCGATTGGTCTCAGGAAGATCCGACAACAGAGCACGCCCAAGGATCAGGCCTTCTTCTCCGTTTCCCGCTTTCAATAGTTTCAGGGATTGTTGAGTGCGATGAATCTCCCAACGTCCTGCATCCGCATACAGAAAAAGATGGAGCAATCCCTCCGGAGCCAAACGCTGTCCAAGGGCCTTCAATCCCGCCAGCGGATCACGCAAGTGATGCAAGACACCAACTGAATTGATGTAGTCGAAGAAGCCTTCATCCTCAAGATCAAGCAAGCTTCGTTGATCCAGACGAAGAGATTCCACCTTTTGCTCGCAACACGATCGCCTCAGGCGTTCCCGAGCCACATCGAGGGCGCCTGCACTGATATCAACGGCCAAAATCTCTGCGCCTGGATTGAGATGACAGAGGTAATCCGTACTCACTCCTGTTCCACAGCCTGCATCCAGGATTCGAATTGGACACCGTTCAGCATCCTTCGACTTCAGCCCTCCTTTGACCGCAGACAGCACACTGCTGTAACACCAACGCCAGTTGTATCCAGGTGGAGGCCCATCTTGCAACGGATCCGCTGGGTAAGGAAAACGGCTGTAAAACTCGCTCACCACAGGGGTTGCTACGTCCGTGGGTTGGGTGTTCATGAGGATGCCAATTCTTGAAGGAGAGGCTGAAGGGAGCATTTCACAGGAGACCGTCAGGAACCCGCCAACCTCATCGGAGCTGCAAACATTTGTTCATGGCCACTCAAAAGCCTGAATGATGAGCCGTAACCTGTTCCAGTCCGGCTTGCTCTCGTTCATGTCAGTGACCGCCAGTAGCGGCAGCCCCAGGGTTTCGCCACAGCTCTACGACACCCTTCCGCTCTCCAGCGTTCGTCAGGCTGAACAACAAGATCGCTTCCCCGATGGTGGCGAGCTCGACACACTGATCACATTTTTCAGAAGTGGCAACGATCGTCTTGAGGCTGCCCGCCTTTTAGCGAGCAACGCTGAATCGATCGTTGCTCGCGCTGCGAATCGAATTTTTGTGGGCGGCACCCCACTGTCCTTTCTGGAAGAACCACTCACCACCGGTGAGAACTCCTCCGTTGCCGCCGCTCCCCTTGCAGCTGATCAGGCTGCTTTCCAAGACTCAGTTCGAACCTTCACGGGAACTGAATCTGGAAAAAACAAAGGTAATTTCTTCAGCAGGTTGTTCCAGATCAACACCACTGGAGACGTCCGAGTGGTCTTACCCACAGGGTTTACAGCCATCAGCGTGGCGAAATATGGGCCTGGCAACATGCGCAAATCCGTGCGCGATCTCGGCTGGTTCCTTCGTTATGTGGGCTATGCGTTAGTTGCTGGTGACCCGAGCATCCTCGCTGTCAACACGAGGGGACTCAGAGATGTCCTCGAAAAGGGTTGCTCACTGCTTGCCACAAACGTTGCGCTCCAGGAAATGCGCGCAGCTGCAGCATCCCTGCTTCGAGACCGACCTGAAGCACGACGTCTTGCCATCGAGTGTTTTGATGTACTCCTTAAGGAGCTTGCCGTTCCAACACCCTCGACGCGTCAGAAATTAGGAAGTGAGGTTCGCCAGGGGCTTCAGTTGCCAGCGATTTATGCACTAGCCGCCGAGACCGCACAGCGTTTCGAAATGCGCCCAGGCTTGTCTGGAGCCGAAAAAGCTGAGATCGTGCGAGCCGCCTACCGACAGGTATTTGAACGCGACATCGCCAAAGGTTATTCACAAACCCCTTGCCAGGTCGAAGCCAGTCAGCTTCTGCAAGGCAAATTGTCGATGCGCGAGTTCATTCGTGCTCTCGGGAAAAGCAAGGAATACAGGACACAGTTTTACGGCCCCTTTGTGAATAGCAGGGTTGTTGAATTGGCCTACAGGCATTTCCTAGGTCGCGGAATCAGTTCTTTAGAAGAATTCCGTAAGGCATTCTCCATCGTCAGCAATCAAGGAATCAACGGCCTGGTTGATGTTTTGATCAACGGGTCGGAATACGCTCAAACGTTCGGTGAAGAAACCGTTCCATATCTGCGCGATCTTGGCGAAGAAGCCCAGGAAAGTGCTGGTTGGGGATCAAACCGGCGTCTATTCCGCTTCAGTGCACCTTTTGAGTCCTCTCCTCAATACATCACCCTTTACGCCTCTTACCGACAACCCCTCGCAGACCAGCATGTCTACGGCGGCGGAAATGACCCGATCGGCAATCAATATGGGGCAATCTTTCCATCGGCAACAGCATCTGTATCCACAAGACCCGCTCCCTTCGGATATGACACCCGGCGGTTGCTGGTGAGTAATGGCCTGAGTCAACCGGGTCAAATGGACAGTCCCCAGTTTCGCAGCAGCAGACCGCGCCGACTTGGACCCACGATCGTGCGTCTGCAACAGATCGCAACAGGAGGGAACTCGATCCCACGCCGCAATGGACAACCCAGCATCCGCGCGACTGAATCAAGTACACAAGCGGTGATCAAAGCTGTATATGTTCAGATTCTTG
>WTGE01000272.1 GCA_011525445.1 Synechococcus sp. CO36386bin_37 | reverse complement strand
ATGCCAAACAGCAGCGGGCTGATCAGGGCAATCAGCACATAGAAGAGCAGCACCCACAGCCCCAGGCGGGCCAAGCGGGCGGAGAGAGTTCGCGGACGCCAGGTCCAGAAACGCTGCAGCCAAGTCGATGACATGGCCCCGTTTCTAAGCCATGCCGGGAAAGCCGACTATCCCTAATTCGCCGAATTTCGGGCCAAATCCGCGCCAAAAAAGCCTAAAAACCTCTGTGTCTCAGATGAGAGTCTCATGAGCTTTAGCGCCTACCGCTTGATCCAACTGCAACGCCAACGGCTCACTCGCCAAGGCAGCAGCAACAGCAACTCCGGCTTCACCTTGGTGGAGCTGATGGTGGTGATCGTGATCGTTGGCATCCTCAGTGCCATCGCCCTGCCGAACTTCCTCAGGCAAACCGATAAGGCCAAAGCCACTGAGGCCAAGCAGAGCATCACCTCCACGTTGAAGCAGGCCCAGGCCCAATTCGTGGAAGACGGCACCTCGCCGAAAACCACCGCCAAAGACATGAACGAGCTCTATGGCACCCCCACCGATGGGGCCACGCTCTTCAACTACACAGGCGCGTGGAGCAAGCCGGTTTACACGATCACAGCCACCGGCAACGCAACCGATGAAGGCCTCACCGGCAAGGCCATGAAGGGCTGCGTGAATTTCGACACCGGCAAGGTCGACATGCAGTCGGTGCTGGATGAAAGCACCGCTCCGAAGTGCAGCTGATTCAGCTCGGTAGCCCTGCTGCTCAGCTCCGTTGACATGACTCCACGCGCAACCGCTCGTTCCAATGCCGGCTTCACCCTGCCGGAACTGGCGGTTGCTGTGGCCATCGTCGGCATCCTCTCGGCCATTGGCTTCCCGAACTACCTCAACGCTGTGCATCGCGCCCGCCAAAGCGATGCCTCCAGCCAGATCATGACGATCCTCACCAGCGTTCAGGCCTACCGAGAAGAGTTTCTCGAGCTCCCGCGCAGCTGGGAGGACATTGCCCTGATCACACCGGTGATGACCGACACCGGCATTGCCACAGGTCCACTCGGAAGGCCGATCAGCACCCCCAATGGCGGCCATTTCCAGATCTCCTTCAACAGCTTGGGCGACATCACCACCGCCCAAGCCACCAAAGCCAACTCCTCCGGCTGGGGGATTCAGGCCTGCTTGAACACAACAACTGGCGTTTCCGATCTGCAGCGCGATCAACCCGGCAAAACAAAGCGGGCGGTGCAGTGCTCATGAAACGAGCCCTCCTGCCACAACGCTTTCGCCGACAAGCGGGAAGTGATGCCGGTATGGCCGTGGCAATGGCGCTAATGACTGGCTTTGTGCTGCTGATGGCCACAAGCGGACTCGTCGCCAAACAGATGATGAGTCGGCGTGCTGGTGCATCCGAGGGATACAAGCAACTGGCGGAATTGGCTGCTGGTAACGGGATGAATCGAATCCTGGCCGTCCTCAATAACGATGACGCCAACATCTCTCATCTTTGGAAGCTGAGCCAAAACGAGGAGTACACGCCGCTTGAAACTCCTCTTCAGCAATGGGATCTCACTGGTAATGCGTTGCGTAAGGCGATGGCTCAGCCCTGCACCGAGGCTGTCAACAGCGGCACCAACCGCGATGTTTTGTTTGCCGGTGACTTGAGCAACGGCAAAAACTTAAGGGATGACGGCCGCAAAGAGCCCGTCCGAATCAGTTACCGGCTGCGCTCTTACAACTATTCAGCGGGTGATCGCAAAGCCACTTTTGCTGTCGAGGGCTATGCCACTGCTGGAGAGGGCGAAAACGCCAAAGTGCTGGGTCGTTCCCTGCTGACCAGGGTGCTCGCCTTACAGGATCAACACAGCAGCGACGACGACTGGGGAGTAATCGCTGCACGATCCATGCAACTAGGACCCAGCCAAATCTTTGGCGAGGGGCGCATCCTCTGGATGCTGAACAAACAGCAAGCCAACGACGCCATACAACAGACGGCCTGCAACAGCTTCGGCTTGGCTGATCAACTTGGAATTAGCAACATCAGCACTGCCAGCAGGGTGTGGCCGTTATCCAGCACAACAGCTGCTGACGTGGAATTCCCTAGCGCTGGAATTTTTGATCAACAAACAGCGATTGATCGAGTCGATAGCCATACCAATTCAGAGCGCCGAATCTGGTCAATCGACGACAACCGCAGCCTGATGTGCGATGGCAGCCAGCCACCAGCTGGGGCCAGCGGTGATGCCATCTGCACCCGTGGCGAATCACAGAGCCGATGGGTGTCAATGGACAGTCGCTCAACGGTGGAACGCACAGGGGGGAGGGTCAAGGCGATCACTCTTCACAACGAAGACATTTGCCAAATCAGCCCAAACCAAGCCTGCGCTATCTGGGTCGAGAGCATCAAGCTCAGCCGTGGTGCCACGCTCAGCGTAGAAACCAGCATTTCCACCGGAGCCCGTCCTGTTGTTCTAAGGATGCTGCGGCCTCAAGAATCGATTGAGCTGACTTCCGGTCAGCTTTGTCAGGCAAACTTCCGCGCTGGCCGATCAGGACCCTTGCCATGCCAGAACTTCAACCAAAGCGTGGCAAGTTACCTCGTGATTCTTGGCACAGGCGCCAACAAAGCCAGTACATGCAGCAATAACCGACAACAACTCAGTTTCAGGGACATGGTGCTGCCCTCGGCACTGGTGGTCATGCCACAAGGCTCTGTCACGGTGCAACAACCCACCGCCATGCGCGGATTGATCTGGGCCCACAACATCTGTGCCGATGGCGGTCTGTACTTGAGCACGACTGAACCAGGCGGCCAATCAGTAATCCAGAGCTTCAAGGACACCTGGTCACCCAATGAATCCCTCACATTCGGGCGCACAGTCACCAAGGGAGTACGCGGGACTGGATTGGACATGTTTGTGCGCTGGTGATGCAAACGCTTCGACGCCAACCACTGCGCAAGCAGCTCCAAGCCAATGGGTTCACGTTGATGGAGTCACTCGTGGCAGGAGTGATTTTATTTCTGCTGATGCTCAGTACCAACCGTTTTCTCTTGATGGGAATGGCCAACTCGAGCCGCAGTGGCGAACGGGCGGCATTGGAGATGGCGATCCTCAATGACATTGAGCAAGTTCAGGCACTCGATGCATTGGTCAATAACTCCGATGAGCTCAAGCCAGCAGCTTGTGCCAGTAACAACGGAGCACAACACCTCTCCCAGCTCATTAATAGTGAAAACCCAGTACCACAAAACAGCAATTGGACCCGGCAATCCGACAGCAGCGATCCAGACATCCTGGTCTTGACCTATGCCTTTGAGATCCCCATGCGAGAAGAAGAATCCAAGGAATACCGGATTGTCGAACTGAACCCAAGTTTCATGGCGACCTGTTAACCATGAAGCACATCAGGCCAAAAGGAGACTATGGATTCACGTTCACGGAGTTAATGGTTGGACTTGCAATTACGAGCATTGGAATGGCAGCCTTCTTGCCGATGGTTGATCAACAAATTAAGCAGACGGCTGTCGACAGCTACACCAGCAAAATTGAATCAGGCATTATTCAGATGAAAGCCAATATGGTGAGCCGTCAAGGCAGCTGCCGCATCCAACTTCCAGCTGGCTCAGGCAATGAAACAGAAATCACGCCTTTTGCACTAGAGAACCTGACCATCGACGACGACCCTCTCAATCCAGAGGCTTGGTGCCCACCTCCGACAACAGACATGGGTGGACTAAGCATGAAACCCACCCAAACCAGATTTCTCAATCTCAAAAACAGCCTTTCCGAGCATCAATACAACGACATCAGGCTCCTGATTTCACCAAAGCAAATCTCAATGAACACCATCGGTGGCGTAACAGCTCCGGAGGCCAGTTTTGACCCAAATCCCCTCACAATTCGGATCCGTTCAAGAGGTCTGATGGCCAAACGCAAAGGACTAGAGCGATGCCTTCAGCTCGAAGTCATGACAGGGACCTTGATCCGAGGGACTTGGAGAGGTAAAGACTTTGACACCGGACAGTGCACACAAAGCTAAACCCAATCCCACAGACCACCAAGCCATCAATCTGCACCATGAAACCTTTCACAAAAAGACCAAACAAAACCAACGGATTCACACTTACAGAGGCTTTGGTGGCAGCAGTCACCACGATGGTGGTAGCTGGTGGAGCAGCAGTCGGCATGCGCGGCTTGAATTCAGCAATTCGTGAAAGTAGTGATCTCTCAGGGTTGCGCAGCAATGCGACGACTGGTACACGTTTATTGCGCTCAGAAGTGCAGCGCAGCCTTCACCTCATGGTGCAAGGAGGTACACATGCTGCTCAACGGGAATACACCGATCTCAACAACCCTGACCATCCCGAATACAAAACAGCTCTGAATACCTGCGCGGCACTGGAACCAAACAGCGTATTCAATCCATTCTTCGGAATGAAGATGGCCGAACTCGATACTCCCGTGATCTACGGCTTGGGAGTCGCTAAAAACGGCATGAACTATGCACTCATCCGCTGCGGCCCACCCCTGAGGGCTGATGGTCGCTACGAAACCGAAACTGCCATCCGCTCAACCGTGCTGGAAGGGATTGGCTCGATCCCCTGCAACAGCGAAACGAAACGCTGCGATGGCCCCGCTGATAAACAAGGGCGGCAACTCAGCATTGCCCAAATTGCTGCTGGCCTAGACACCACGCTGAATGCCAATAACAGTTCAGGCATGCGCTCCTATTTGGAGCCAGCCATTGCCATTCAGACCGACAACCACCGCAAACTGCTCAAAATCATTGACCCCACAGAGGAATCGGACGCCATTCAACACAGCTATCTGCACAACCCGGGAGCGAAAGGCGGCCGCTACGTCGATCTCGACCTAATCGCCTACGCCCGCGCTGACAAGGTATCCCGCACTGATGCGTTCTATGCCGTACGCAGCGGCGCCAGCGATGAAGCCGACACGATTAGCCGCTGTGTTGGCAGCAACTGCAGTTTTTATGGCATTCCCGTTGATAGCGATTCGGTTCAACTGGTGGTGGATGGTTCCGGCTCGATGAGTGCATGCATCGCCTGGGGCAACACCAGAGCCAGTCGCAGCCGCGTCTTCTTTAACGGCCGCCGCTATTTCCGTACACGCCGAACCTGTCTGGCCACACGCATGGAGTCGCTACAAAGCGAATTGCGCAACTTGCTGAATTCCCTGCCCGCCACCACAAAGCTGAGCCTGCAAGCATTCAGCTCCCCAGGCCACCTCAATCACCGCAACTGGGAGCAAGGAGAACTGCTGGCTCTGACACCAACCAACCGAAATAGCGCTTTGGAATTTGTGAACTCGCTTTCCAATGGGACGGTTACGCGATGGGGTGGAACCCATCCTTGGGATGCTTTGAACCGCGCCTTCAACAACGACGCAGCCAACAGCATCTACTTCCTCACTGATGGCCAACCCAACCATGACCCCAATGGCGGCCATTGGAACAGCCGGGATTACAACAAAACGGCCAATCGGTACTTAAACATGAACAACAGACGCAGCAATCAACTTGCTGTCAACACAATATCAATCGGCTTGCATTCTCCGTGGATGGAAATGATGAGCAATAGCGGCAGCGGGTCTTACAAACTTGTTGACCAGTAAACCAAGCTATTAAGGCTGATAAATCAGCTTTCTAGCGTCTTGAGTTGTTGGCTGATAACCATATCCATAATTACCACCTTGATCATCGTTGACGACGCTGGGAGTGACGACAATTACAAGCTCACGCTTTTCTCGTGCGCTACTTGTTGACCTAAAGAATTGACCAATCAGCGGAATATCGCCTAAAACAGGCCATTTAGTGTAAAGCTCCCTAACTTCATCTTGGATGACCCCAGTCAATATGAGAGTCTGACCATCTCTTACGCGAAATTCTCCAGTCTTCAGCTCGCGTATCGACAAATCTTGCAGCCTATACTTCACATTATTGTAGGAAGTTTCTTCCGGGTCACCGGCCGGTGCACTCAACGTTGGATTGACCTTCAGTGTGATGAAACCATTGTCATCAATTCTTGCCACAGAAACATCAACTTCAAGACCAGCCTCCTCCTTGATCTGATCACAACTGATGACCCCGGTAGAAGAAGAGGACGAATCTACTTTCGTGGTGTAAGTCCGCCCAACCCCAACACTGGATGATTCGCTTTCCTGAATAATGAGCGTTGGATCGGCCAAAACCTTGGTGCTACCGCCTTTAATTTGCGCGGTAACAAAGTCAAAAAACTGATTTTTTGGGTACTCAAAATTCTTGGGAGTCTCGAATTCAAAGGTCTGCAAACCTGTCAGTGGATCGACCGTCACAGACTTGATTC
>WTGE01000420.1 GCA_011525445.1 Synechococcus sp. CO36386bin_37 | reverse complement strand
CTCCTGACCGCTTCAATCGCTCTCAGCTCTCCTAACCCATTGAGACGGTCGGGATCAGTAACTGCGAATCAACGTTGTGTTCACATCATCCTTGCTATCACCATCGATACTAAGGAAACTGTTGTAGCTCACAAGGTTCTAAGTCGCAGGAAATCAACGGATCAGCATCTACAGAATCGTTCTGTTGCTCAACCCCTGTGGTGTCAACCAACCACAATCGATCAGAGTGATGGGCCTCGGAGATGAGCCAAAAGCTGATTCACTCCATGAACCTCCTTGACATCAGGGATGGGATCGGGGCGTCGCAAAAGCCACAATTTCAAGTCCATTTTCTCAGTCAGCGCGGCCCACATCGCTTCTGTTGATCCTCCAGATTGTCGGCCAACCACGTCCGTAATCGCAAAGTGCCTGCAAAGAGCAGCTTCCATCGCACCTGGCTCTGCCCCCTGAAGAGGGCGAACAACAGCAAGGTGATCAGGCCGGACCCCCGCTGCTGATGCCTGAATCAAAGACTGTGCAGAGGGCAGGACTCGAGCAAACACAATGCCTCCTGCTTGACGAACAGTGTTCGAAGCCTGGACAAGTTGGCGAACGCCGAGAGCGATCATCACTCGTCGTCCTGCCAGCGAGTCATGCACGAGATCGGCGATGGAATTGATCACCAAAGCCTTTCCGATGGCCTCTTTTGGGCGCTCAAACCGCACTAACCGCTGCCCAGAACGCAGACAGGCCTCATTCAACTGATTGCTAATCCGGACAGCAAAAGGGTGTGTGGCATCGACAACCCAATCCACTGGGATCCGTTGCAGCCATCGAGAAATCCCTTGAGACCCGCCAAGGGCACCAACGTGAACATGCTCCACATCCATCCATTGATAGGGCTGAGCTGCCATCTCGCTGACAACACTGACATGCACATGCCAGCCCCCTGAAATCAGGGATGCAGCCAAACGTGGGCCATCACCCGTGCCCGACAGCAACCAGATCGTCCCTTGGCGATTCTCCTGTCGGTGCATCAGGATGGCGCTCACTGTCAAAGCTGAGAATGAACCACTGCGTGCTCGAGGTGGATGTCCTTCAAGCTCCCACTCTGCGATACACACAGGACAATCAAACACCCATCGCAGAGATGGACGTCGCGTTTGATGCACTCCGCCCTGATGACCCCAAGGGAAAACTCAAGGTCGTTGGTTGGGGAAATCTCGCGCAGGATCTGCAAAATCGTGTGCAGGTTGGACAACGGCTACTGATTGAAGGCAGACTCCGCATGAATACGGTCCCTCGACAGGACGGCACGAAAGAGAAAAGAGCTGAATTCACCTTATCCAGACTGCATCCAGTTGGATCTGCTGAGAACTCCCAAGGACAGCCCAACAATCGCACTCGTACGCCTGCTCCAAAACCAGTTTCCTCTCAGGGGGGGCAACTGTCCGACTTGCCGAGCCAACCAATGACGCCTAAGCCTGAGTCAGCCGCTCAGTGGAATACTTCTCCATTGGTCCCCGAAACGGATGACATCCCCTTCTAAAGCACCGAAACGGAGACAACCTGTTAGGGATCCTGATTCGACAGAGTCTCAGAGGCGCTTAAGAGCAACTGGCCCAGTTCTCGCTCTAAGGCAGCTAAATCCAGCCTTAGGTCTGGCCAACGGCCGCAGTCAATCTGTTCAAGCAACCATGCCCGGTCCTCGTCTAATTGAGCAATGAGCTCTTGTGTTGATAAGGAGGGTTCCGATTCGGAAGAAGACTTCATGATTGTTGGACTCTTCCACCCATCCTGCAGCCCATTTGGTCAAAATGGCTATATCAACGGGCCCCCATGAACGAGCTAATTTCGCCCGGAAGTCTGATTACCATCGCCGGTGGGATTCTCACCGTGATTGGTGCTTTGGCCTACGGCTCAGGCAATGCCAATCTCAGTCTTCCAACAATCTTCTATGGAATTCCGATCCTGCTGGGTGGGCTTGCTTTGAAGTCATCTGAACTTCCACCAGCCCGCAGAGTGACACCCAAAGCAACATTCAAAAAGGAACGAGAGACAGCAACTCCTGAACTTGTCAAACTTCTGAATGACGTCACACGTTGGCGCTACGGTCAGAAGGCTCACCTCGAAAGCTCCCTCGAAGCCCTCAAACTTTGGGATGAGGACAAGCCTTCACAGCTTCTAGAAATTGAGGAGACCAGTGATGACAATGGATATGGACTCAGATTGAGATTCGCTTGTGAGGCTGTCGGTCTCGGGAGATGGCAGGAGCGTCGCGAACGCTTGGGTCGTTTTTTTGCCAAGGGGATTGAAGCCCAGATCATTCCGCTCGAGAACAACCAACTCGACCTGACCTTGTCTCCGAAGGGTGATATCACCAAACCTGGCTCCACGACAGGCGAGCATGGTGAGCCCTGAGCGCATGCGACATGGATGATTCCCAAAGGGTCTCTGTCCTGAGCGAGGCCCTGCCGTACATCCAACGATTCGCTGGACGCAGGATTGTTGTGAAGTACGGAGGTGCTGCAATGGCCCATGCAGACCTGCGGGACGCCGTCTTCCGCGACATCGCTTTGCTGACGAGCGTCGGCGTCCAGCCAGTTGTGGTTCATGGCGGAGGCCCTGAAATCAACACCTGGCTCAATCGGCTCGAAATTTCGCCCAAATTTCGTGATGGATTGCGCGTCACCGACGCTGAAACCATGGATGTAGTGGAAATGGTGCTGGTGGGCCGCGTGAACAAACAGATTGTGAATGGCCTCAACAGACTCGGAGCCCGTGCTGTTGGTCTCAGCGGTAGCGACGGATTATTGATCCAGGCTCGTCCCTGGGGCAATGGAAGTCATGGATTGGTCGGAGATGTGTCTCGGGTGAATCCGGATGTACTGGAACCACTGATGTCCCGTGGATATGTGCCCGTGATCTCAAGCGTTGCCGCCAACACGCAGGGGGAGTCCCACAACATCAATGCTGACACCGTTGCTGGTGAGCTTGCTGCAGCCCTCGAAGCTGAGAAGTTGATTCTGCTCACTGACACACCAGGAATCCTTCGCGATCGCGATGATCCCAACTCTTTAATTCAACAACTCAGATTGTCAGAGGCAAGGCAACTGATTCAGGACGGAGTGGTGGCAGGTGGCATGACTCCAAAAACCGAATGTTGCATCCGCGCTCTCGCTCAAGGAGTAGCAGCAGCCCACATTGTGGATGGTCGTATTCCCCACGCCTTGTTGCTTGAAGTCTTCACCGATGAAGGCATCGGAACCATGGTTCTCGGCCGCGGATAAGCCATGATCAATGCACTGAACGCCGCCGAAGCCGCTCTTGAGAGGGGAGATTACGGCCAGTGCATTGCGCTGCTTGAACCATTAGCAGAATCCAATCCGATCAGTGATCGTCGCGGAGCCGAGATCCGCATGCTGATGGTCACAGCCTGGATGGGGAAAGGAGACGACAACAAAGCACTGAGCACCTGCAGACTCCTCACGCGTTGCAAGGATCCTGAGCTGCGAACAAGGGCACGACAGTTGCTCGAGGTCCTCGAAGCGCCAAGCTTGGACCGACCTTCGAGCTGGACAATGCGATTGCCCACGTTGGACATGGATCCAAAGCTTGGTAAAAGTCCAACGCTGTTGAAGCGCCGGAAAGTTGCGCCGCCTCCACCACGACCACCAACAGGACCAACCCGAGCCCCTGCAGCAGGTTTTGCATTTGTTGTGATAGCCGTGCTGGTTGCACTTACATTTTTGTTGAGTGGATGCGTTCGAATCACAGCAGACCTCAGCCTTTCGGGACCTGACAGGGTGGCAATGGCCTGGACCATCGACAGCCGCAGTGGTCAAAACCTTCCCTGGCAGAACGTATTCAGCCGCGAACTCAAAGCCATGAATCTGTCATGGTCGATAACGGACCCTGACGGAGGCCACTTCGCGGTTCAAGCTCCAAGCCAAAGCAGTAAAAACGCGGCAGCGTTACTAAGCAGCACAGTAGAGGCAGCAGGTCGAACCGCGGGTCTGCGGATTCCAGAGCCAACGCTCGTGCTTCATGAGCGCAACTGGCTGGTTGGTATCAGGCAAGATCTCGTTTTGGAAATGGATCTCAGTCCAGTTGAACACCTCAAGGACCTAGAAATCGCAGTCCATCTTGGCAACCATGTGAAGCCGCAGAACTTAAAAAGTTTCCCAGCTGCCACCACCAAAAATCAACAAGGACTGTGGATCTGGCCCCTCACCAATGGTGCTGAGAACCAATTGCAATGGAGCCAGTGGCGTTGGAGCCAACTGGGTCTTGGCGTGGTCGCGATTTTGGCGCTTTTAGTTCTCACAGCCTTCTTGCAGCGCCTTCGCTTGGTCATGGGTTTTGGCTATCCGGAATTACCCTCCTGATCTCAGAGCTGCAGTGGATCTGGATCCACTGACAGAGCCACACCGCCTGGCAATCCATCCCAGAGGGAGCTTCCTGGGGGGAGCGGCAATGCCGCAGCTTGGGGACCATGCATCAACAGCTGCCAGCGACTGCGCCCTGCCACCCGTGCCACTGGAGCCGGTGCTGGACCAATGAGGTGCCACCCTGCCTTCAAGCAACCCGGACGTAATTGTTCAGCCAAGACAGCAGCGGCCGTTGCCGTAGTGCTCGCTGAAGTCCCGGACAAGCGCAACACGCAAGCCCTGGCATAGGGCACTAAACCAGCCTGTTGTCTCTTCTGAGCTTCTTCTTCCAGAAAACGCTCATAGCGACCATCCACCAGATGCAACATCACCGGATGATCGGGGCTATAAGTCTGGACAAGAACTTGCCCTGGGCGCTCCCCACGACCGGCCCTCCCTGCGAGTTGCATGAGCAACTGCAATGCATGCTCCTCTGCTCGTAGATCAGGACGATGCAAGAGACCATCTGCCGCCAGCACAGCAGCGAGAGTGACACGAGGCAGATCCATACCTTTTGCCAGCATTTGAGTCCCCACCAACACATCAGCGTCTCCGGCAGCGAACTGCTCCAACAAACGTCGATGCCCGTCGCGACCACCTGTGGTGTCGCGATCAAAGCGGAGCAGGCGCAAGCCCTCTAATTCAGCCTCGAATTGTTCCAGCACTTTCTGGGTGCCAGCCCCGAAGGGCTTGAAAGCGGACGATCCACAGTGCCCACAGTGGGTGGTTACGGGTGCTCGATGATCACACCAATGACAACGAAGCCATTGCTTGCCCTGGCTCTTGCCATGAACGGTTAGGGCCACATCACAGTGAGGGCACTGAACTACTTCGCCACAGCTGCGGCAGCTTAAGAAGGTGCTGTAACCACGACGCGGGACAAGCACGACAGCCTGTTCTCCTCGTTCTGGAAGTGAGGCCAAACGATCCATCAGCGCCCTGCTGATCAAGCGGCGATGACCATCAGCAAGCTCATGGCGCATATCTATGATCTGCACCGGAGGAAGAGGCTGATCAGAGATGCGCTTTCGAAGACGAGCTAATGCAAGAGGTCCCTTGGGTCTGAGCTGAATCCAAGTCTCTAGGGAGGGAGTGGCACTACCCAGCAACACTCGACCTCCCTCTCTATTAACTCTGGCCAAAGCAAGATCACGCGCGTGGTAGCAGGGCATGGGCGACTCCTGCTTGTAGGAACAGTCATGTTCCTCATCCAAAACGATCAATCCCAAAGGGGCCAGCGGCAGAAAAACAGCTGACCTGGTTCCCACGATCAGAAGCGAGCCCTCTGCTTCCAAACTTCTGCGCCAGGTACGAACGCGCTCTCGCTCTGTGCAACCGCTGTGATACTCAAGTACACGAGAGCCAAATCGGCGCCGGCAGCGATCCGCCAACTGAGGAATGAGGCCTATTTCAGGAGTGAGCAACAAAACGTGCCGCCCCTTTTTTAATTCCTCGGCTGCGAGCTGAAGGTACACTTCGGTTTTTCCTGATCCCGTAATTCCCCAGAGCAGCAGCCCACCACCTTCAGGCTGAGATTGAAACAGCTTCAATGCATGACTTTGCTCATCGGTGAGAGGCCTGGGGACTTCGGGCCCCTGAAGCAGCTCTGCCGAGCGGGGATTGTCCCAACCATCAGGAGGGAAACGCAATTCGCGAGAAAGACGGTTCCGACGTAAGAGAGCCTGAACTAAACCTGATTGAAAACCCGCTGCTCCGAGATCTTTCTGCCACGCCCCTCCCCCCAACTCCTGCAATTTGGCGATCAAAGACACCTGGCGCTCGGTTAAATCATGATCGAGAAAATCATGTCTGTTTTTCAATGTCACCCACCAGAGTTTGCGCTCCTTCACGTTGCGTGTAACACGCTGCCCCAACCAGCCGGGAGGGAGGGCAGCCTTCAGCATCCGAAAAGAACTGGTATGACAGCGCACCGCCATCTCTTCCAACCACATTCTCCATCCCTCGCCCAC
>WTGE01000235.1 GCA_011525445.1 Synechococcus sp. CO36386bin_37 | reverse complement strand
CCGCATACGTTCTAAGATCTTTGACTAAGTCTGTACTAGCAGTCTCAGCTGCAATTTCAGCTTGCAAAAGCTGAGCTTGATTTGCCGCAAGTCTTTCTTCATGAGAGAGAATCTCACTGAGAATGGAATCAACTTTACTTTGTTCCTCTAATACCTTAACCTGACTCGCAAAACCCCGATCGTTCAGCTCCTTGATTGTTTTAAGGAAATCCATCTGAGTTGACAATTCCTTCCTCAGCAATCTGATCTTTTGACGCAACCTTTTATCAATTGCTACAAGCTCTTTAGCCGTCGATAACCTTGCTTTTTCAGTTAATCTGTAATAATCAAGACTATCCCTTAATGAAGCCCTTTCAGCTGGAGCGTCGATCCAACTTAATAGTGATCCCTTTGATAAATAATTCTTAGGATACTTACCAGCTCGGTCTCGCTGTCGCTCAGATGTCATTTCTATGACTCGCTCTGCAAGCGCAGCACTAACACTGGAATCCACTACTTTTCCAAGATGAGTAATCTCATATAAAGCTCGATCAAGCTTTGAAGGTTGAACACCCAGTTCATTAAAATTATGATTTAACTCTCCTTCTGCACGGCTGTGAAGACGATGACTACTTCCACTTCGCAATAATAGTGCGTATCCGTTAACGTAAAAAGGAACTTTTGCAAAACATGCCCAAATCAATCCTCCCACACTTGTGATCAGTGTAATTGCTATAGAAACTCTGAGAGGGGAGGAGATTAATTGAACTGATTTGCTTGAAATATTAGAGTTGATTTTCATAAATTAGTTCCAATTATTATCAAGTAAGTCATGGATTTCAATTTGATATGGTTCTGGCCACTGACCAGAATAGCGATACAGCTCTGCGATGGCATTGCGGTACACAACTCTCAGATTTTTATATTGCGTAGAGGTCTCTCCAAGCAATTGAGTCGCTTGTACAACCGTCGTGATATTGCCAATACCTGCTTTATATCGTTCTGATGCCGCAAACACAGATAATCTTGCGGACTGCATCGCTTCTTGTGAATCTGGCAGAGCAATTTTTGCTGTTTGGTAAGCGGCATAACTCCGACGAATTTGGTTACCAACCTTATTTCTTTCTTCTTCCGCATCTAATCGATTTGCTGCCGCAAGTTGACGGTTTGCATCAGCCTGGGCAGACAGAACACCACCGTCATAAAAATTCCAATTAAATCCAAGACCTATAGTCAATTCAGAATACGAATCTTCTGCCCGACTTGAATAATTATCACGTCCGACCTTACCATCAAAGACACCCCTAGAATAACTTTTATATCCGTTGGCAACAAGTCCTAGAACTGGTAAATATAAACTGATCAATCTCTTTGCCTCCCATTCAAATGCATCTGCATTATCCAAGGCAATACGAATCTCTTCTCGTAAATCCAGGCCACTTTCTATGGATTCATTCATATCAAGATCCCAAGTTGCTAAGTGATCACTTGAAGATTCAGCAGGAAGTACTGAAGTCCCAGGTGGAAGCCCCATGATGCGGGCTAAATCAGAAGCAACTTGAAGCTGACGTCTGTAAAGACCATCAAGCGTTATTAACTGACTTAGCAACAGCGTTTTCTGCTGACTGACATCACCAATACTAACTAAACCATTATTAAATTGGGCCTCGATAATTTCTAAAAAATGGAGGTTGCGTTGATAAATTTCTTCATAGATTTTTATCAGATCCGCATTCTCTTGTAGTTCATAGAATGCTAACTGAGCATCCAGCACAATACTTCTAGCTATAACGTCAAATACCAGCGTCTCAGAATCAAGCCTTAATGATGCAACGTTGATTGCGGGCTGACGACTTGGCTCCCAGAAGTTCCAAGTGAGTTGCAAATTCAGGGAACTAATGCTGTAGTTATCAAATGTATTCGAAGATTTCAATGCATCTGTAGGGTTATTCCTTATTTCAGTTTCAAAATACTGACCGAACAAGGGTTGGTCACCTGATGTATTAAACACAGCTTTGGGAGACCATCGCCTCTCTGACGAAACAAGCTGATAACGACGCGCTTCAATTCTTGAGGAGGCAGAAAGCAACCTGGGATTGCGTCGAAGAGCAGAATGAATAGCCCCGTCCAGATCAGTGCGTTCAGAAGATCCCAGAAGATTTCGTGCCTCTTTGAGTCGCTCCGGCAGAGGCGATTGGTTAACGGCCAAAGCCTCTAAACATCCACCAATATTGACAATAGAGGCAACGAATGCTATTAGAAATTTTAACTTAGGGATTCTAATTTCAAAATTACACAAATTTAATTTTAAGTTATCATAGACTCAAGTAATGGCAAGCCCTTTTGAATAAATTTAATGATTCAGAGTTTCTTGCCTCTTTGCAGCCACTACATAACATCGCACCACTAGTCCTCACCACACCTAGCCTCGTCCCGCATCAACGACCTGTCCGTTACCACCGGTCTTGATGAATTGGAGCAGCAAAGACAATTGTTACAATGCACTATCTGCTCTTGCTGATGATTATTACAAGATCAAACATATTCGATTCCAACGCAATTTTTCTAAACTCGAATTCGACTATTTACTTGGCCATGTTGCCGGTTACTTTTTGACCCCGTCGCTACACAGAAAGCTTCCCTTCAGCGATGAATCCACTTCATTGCATCGCTCTTCAGGTTCAGTGATCTGAATTCAGTTCAGGTGGGCGACGATTGCATCCACCCGCCGGACAAATTGAAATCAGCAGCACGGATCTAACATTGATCAAAGGTTTTTGATCTGCTCAGGCAGGCAGAAGCCGCGAATTGCCCCCCCTTCTCAACCTGATGTCTTCCTTGCGCTTCACCAACAGCCTGACCGCCCGCACGGAAGATTTTTCACCTCTAGAGCCGGGAAAAGCCACGATTTACTGCTGCGGTGTCACGGTGTACGACCTGTGTCATCTCGGTCATGCGCGCAGTTACACCAACTGGGATGTTCTACGCCGCTACCTCATCTGGCGTGGTTACGACGTGACTTACATCCAGAATTACACCGATATCGATGACAAGATTCTCAATCGGGCGTCCAGGGAAGGGACCTCCATGGAGGCGGTGAGTGAACGCTTCATCGAAGCCTTCGAAACGGATATGGCCAAGCTCAACATCCTTCCGGCTGATCGGATGCCGCGTGCCACCTGCTGCATCGATGGCATCCAGGAACTCATTGCTGAATTGGAGGCCAAAGGGGCGGCATACAGCTCGAATGGAGATGTCTACTTCGATGTCTCGAAGGCTGAAGACTATGGAAAACTCAGCGGCCGCGACCCCAACGAACAACAACAGGGAGCCAGCGGACGGGTCAGCGACGGGGAGGACAGTCGCAAGAAACATCCATTTGATTTCGCCCTCTGGAAAGGGGCCAAAACCGGTGAACCAAGCTGGGACTCGCCCTGGGGACCGGGCCGTCCGGGTTGGCATATCGAATGCTCTGCCATGGTGCGCCAGGAGCTCGGGCAAACCATCGATATCCATCTGGGCGGCGGCGATCTGGTATTCCCCCACCATGAAAACGAGATCGCCCAATCCGAAACCGCAAACGGCGCCCCACTGGCGCGGTTATGGATGCACAACGGCATGGTGAACGTCGGAGGCACCAAGATGTCGAAATCGCTGGGGAACTTCACCACGATTCGTGCACTGCTCGACAGCGGTTTGTCCGCAATGGCCCTGCGCCTGTTTGTGCTGCAGGCCCACTACCGCAAACCACTCGACTTCACCGCCGAAGCCCTGGAAGCAGCCACGGCGGGTTGGAAGGGTCTGAATGCTGCGCTCAGGCTGGGTGAAAGCCACGCCGCTGCCTTGCACTGGAGCCACTCAGCCCCTCTCATCCACGAAGCCGTCAGAGCTCAATGGAACGGAGAGAGTCCCTTAGCAGACTTCAAACAACGGTTCATGGCAGCCATGGACGACGACCTCAACAGTTCGGGCGCTCTGGCGGTGCTATTCGACCTTGCCCGTCCGCTCCGGGGGTTAGCCAATCGACTGGATCGTGGCGACGCTCCCGATCACCCGGCCAAGGAGATGCAGCGTCTGCACGAACGCTGGCTGCTGCTGCGCGAACTTGCTGCCGTTCTGGGATTATGCAGCGAAACGGCCGATGACCAACCCGCTGAAAACGGCGCAATGGATCCCAAGGTGATTGAGCAGGCGATCGCCGATCGCAAGGCCGCGAAGCAAACCAAGAACTTCACGGAAGCCGATCGCATCCGACAGGGTCTGAGTGATCAAGGGATTGAGTTGATCGACAAACCCGGGGGGGTCACCGAGTGGAGAAGGATTTAACGACCCTTTTCCGTCATAATGGCCTCAATTTTGCGGATGCGCTCCAGGGTGATTTGCCAAACCTCAAGCCGGAAGGTTTGATCACCAAGACCAGGATCACCCGGATCCGCAGCATCGACCTGGGTTTTCAGCCCATTCACCATCGCCTCGATATCGTTTTTGGCCTCGAATGCATCCCAGAGCTCCCGCTCCAAACGAGCCCGTTCAATGAAGTTCCAGCGTTTCAACCACAACATCAATCAGCACCCATAGAGGCTCCTGTCTACCGGATTGCTCAGGGCAGCTGACCTACGCTCCCCACTCTGGCCTTCCCAACCTTGCAACCTGAAAGCCTGTCCAAGGCCATTCAGCTTTCGGTCTCACCGGTGTTTTTGCTCGCCGGGATTGGAGCCCTTCTCAACGTTCTATCCGCCAGGCTCGGCAGAATTTCTGACCATGCGCGCAGACTCAAACAGTCGGAGAACAGCCATCACAAATTGGAGCGCAAGCAGTGCAAGCGCCGTATGCAACATATTCTGCGGGCAATCTGGTTACTCACTTGTTCAGCACTGTTGCTTTCAGTTGTGGTTTCGGTGATGTTTTTAAGCGTCGTCGCTCAAATCAACCTGACAGCGATTGTGACGCCTCTGTTCATCACAACCATGGGAATGTTGATGCTGGCTCTGGTCTCATTTCTCCTCGAAGTTCGATTGGCAACGGAATTCATGCAACGCACCTTTTAAAGAACTGGTTGAGACTTCGATTCATCAGTTCGCTCCAAACCATTGTCGGCATAAATCAACAACGCTCACGATCAATCCCGCTGTGATCACTGCAGGTGACACCCAACGCAGGAAGAAAAGTAGACAACGAATGAATCCTGCTGACGTGTTGGACCCCTGCAGATCATCGCGAAATCGTTTCGGTGTCGCCCAACCCAAAAGGAGCGACAGCAGCAGACCACCCAGGATCAACAACACTCCTCCAAAGATGGAGTCCATCACCGCCAGCACGGAAATGGACATCGCTGCCGGAAGACCGGCAAGAAACATCAGCAATGCCATGAGCCATGCCGCTCGCCTGCGAGACCAACTCAAGCGATCCATCAAGGAAGCCACTGGCACCTCCAGCAACGAAACCGATGAGGTGATAGCCGCCAGGTAAGCGAGAGAGAAAAAGACAACTGCCACCACGCGCCCGCCACCACCAAGGGAGGCAAGTCCCGTTGGAATCGCCAGAAACAATGCCCCTACGGTCGAGTCACTCACCGTTTCCTGGAGGCCAAACGTAATGACAACCGGAAATGTGATCAGACCAGCCAGGAGACCAACAACCGTATCCAGACCGACCACTGCGATGGCCTCCCGAGGCAGACGGGCATCACGACTCAGGTAGGCCGAATAGGCAAGGATGCAACCAATCCCCGTTCCGATGGAGAAAAAAGCCTGGGTGAAGGCATTGCGAATGGTGGTGGGGTTGAACAACTGGGCCGGATCCCAACGCAACAAAAAGGTTTGATACCCACCAACAGCTCCAGACAATGTGGCCGCCCAGATCGCCAGGCCAATCAGCAGCACAAACAGAAGGGGCAGGGCCCAGCGCGACAGACGCTCGATTCCTGCTTGCACGCCAGCACCAACCACAGCTGCGGTGAGGACGAGACTGGCCCCCTGCCCGATCAGGGCACGATTCCCGGAACTAACGGAAGCGAAAAGGGATTCGGCTGTGTCCATATCAGCTGGCAAACCCACCAGCAGAGAATGAAAAAGGGTGTTGGCAGTCCACCCCATGAGCACCGCATAGAACGCCAAAATTCCGCAGGAGGCCATCACAAACAGCCAACCCATCGGTCGCCAATTAGCACCTGCGGCTGCAACAGGAGCCAACAGAGGGCTTTGGGCCGTACTCCTGCCCAACACCATTTCGGCCACCAAAACGGGCAGGCATACCAACAACACAATCAACACATAGAGGAGAAGGAAGGCTCCCCCACCTCCCTGGGACGCGCGATACGCAAACCCCCAGAGGTTGCCCAAACCCACGGCGCTCCCCGCCGCTGCCAATACAAACCCGAGCCCAGACCGCCAGTGCTCCTTCAGCGC
>WTGE01000173.1 GCA_011525445.1 Synechococcus sp. CO36386bin_37 | reverse complement strand
GACCAACGTGGATTCATCATATGGGAACAACCTTCACTGCAGAGAGGGGGAACCGAATCTTTGAAGGCGCAACAACCGAACTCAATCCCACTCATAGACACGAAGCAGAGCTGTTGCGTCAGATTGTCACAAGCAAGGAAATCCAGACAACTGACACCAACCCAAGTCATGCCTCAATCTGTATGGAAATGACTCTGCACGATTACAAAGCACCAAACACATCAATGGACAATGTCATCAATATTATTTTAATGCCATCATCCAAGAAAAAAGAATCAGTGCTCATTTAAAAAAGTCCAAGTCATATTGATTGACAATCAAAAGGAAGGGGAAAGGGAAGGACTTGCCTGATAAATGGCCCACCATGGGGTACAAGATCAAGAAGATATACTAATTTAAATCGATATTCATATTCGTTAAACTCGAGAACAACAAGTCCTATACTGCGTTAGTTGACATCAAATAAGTTGAAACTTCATTCATCACCCCATGAATCATGGCAATAATCAAACCACTAATTATATTTTTACTGCTGTTGCCCGTTACTCCAATGACTATAGAAACACATTTAAACTGAAAATACTATACAAAACCTAAACAATTAACCAACTAGAATCAACATTATGCAATCAATGGATAGCCGATTAGTCAAGATTGTTGAAGCAATGCGGATAATAAGCACCGCAGTTGGATTTTCGCTGGCATACAAAGCTCTCGAACACCCGCCAACAGATCAAGCCATTCGAACATTAACTCTGACATACGCGATCTCTCTGTGTGGCACCTGCGCATTTGAGGGTCTGTTCCTCGCCAAGGCCACAGCGAAAGAGAAAGGATATGACCACGGTCAGGAAGTGCGAGTCAATCCTTATCACCGCCAAAACACAATGTGGTTTCTTTCGGCGAGCATCGTCGGTGTCGCCTGGGCTTCTAATTCCACAACCACAGTAAACGCGTTACTCCTCTACATCACCTTAACAGGTGGGTTCTTTATTCTCTCTGCAATAAATCATGCCTGGGAAGCAATCGCCCACGGCAATAGTACATGGCAGAACCTGAACAGACCATTCCTGTTGTTGGCGATGGCAGGCGCCTCGATTCAAATTGCTCTCTCTTATCGCTAAGACGTCAAACTAGATCTAGGACCTTGAGACTGATAGAGCCGAGTGGAATCCTGAAAACAATTCACGGAAATCCTTTAAAGGCATTAAAAACGAAACAAGTAATGGAATCCCGCTTCTTCCTTATATTCACGCAACATCGCTGATGGCATAACAAGGTAAGTCTTTAACCATTCTGCTTGCCAAAGCAGACAAGCTTTTGGTCATCACTCACCTTTGCATTGGCTACATTGCCGCAGAGATATTGGCATTGACATTCCAATGACAATTTATGATTTTAAGTCTATGTACACACATCAGTTGTCCGACCGTCTAGCAAAAGCAGATGGATGTTTTTATGCAAGAACAAACCACTCTTGGCTATCATTCAAATATAATCATAATGAAACCAAGAGCGGCATAATCTACTAAACACGTGTGTAAACAATGCATTCATAAACCATCTGAATCTCGAAATACACCCTCTTCTGCTTTCAAATCTGCTTTCCTTACCAATAAAGTCTGCTGACCCATCAACCTTGACAAGCAGGTCGTCGAATCCTCTTCTGGTCTAGCCACTACCATGGCCATATTGCTACATAAAGAAACTAGCCACAGAACTTCGCTCCAAGTCCAGAAGACACTCCGCACCAACGCAATTATCCCTTTGTTTGAAATCTTTGTCTTTCAAGACATTTTAAATAATCAGTAGCTATGAACACCTCAGAAGCGTTCAGAATTTGGCCCTCAAAATCAAGGATGTGAGCGCAATTTTGCTCTCTATTCCCTTCAAATCCGAAGGTTCAGGGGAAGGCATTATGCCGACGCCCTGGACAGAGTTGGAATTCTGCTTAGTCAAAATTGAAACTGATCAAGGCCTGATTGGCTGGGGTGAAGCATTCAGCTACTCCTGCAGCCGGTCTGTGGCTGCCTTCATTAGGCAATCCATTGCTCCGTTGCTGGTGGGACAGAGCATGCCAGACCCTGTTGTCTTCGGAGAACAAGCCCAGCACAAACTGATCCTTCAGGGGCGCAGCGGTGTGGCGATGTTCGCTCTCTCCGGAATTGATTTAGCGCTCTGGGATCTGAAAGCGAAGGCGGACTCAACGAATGTTGCTCAGCTACTAGGTGGTCGCTGCCGTGAAAGTATTCGCGCCTATGCAAGCCTCATCCGCTACGGAAACGTTGAGCTAGTGGCCTCCGCGTGCGAGCGAGTTCTCAACGCAGGTTTCAAAGAATTCAAACTGCATGAAGTCACGTTGCCGGAAATCCGTAGAGGTGCACAACTTTTGGGGAAAGACAATGGCCTGATGGTGGATGTGAATTGCAACTGGACAGAAAATCACTGTCGGGAAGTAATTCCAGCTCTCTTGGATCTCAATGTGCGGTGGCTTGAGGAACCAATTTTTCCACCTGAAAACGTGCGCACTCTTGCACTGCTGCGAGAAACTGGCATTAAGATTTCCACAGGTGAAAACGCTTGCACTGCATATGCTTTCGAAGAAATATGCCGTGCGGGAGCATCGGATTTCCTGCAACCAAGTGTGACCAAGGTTGGTGGATTAAGCGAAGTTCAGAAAATTCTCAAAACTACCGGTGCGATCACAGGTCTTCCTTTCACTCCCCACTCTCCTTATTTCGGTCCAGGATTTCTAGCGACGCTTCAACTAGCGGCAGCTGTTGAGTGCGCACAGATTGTCGAGTATCTCGACGTTGAGCCGGAACGCTGGATTTACCAAAACATGCCCCTACCGGTCGATGGCATCATTCGCATTCCCGATGGCGTAGGGATGGGGATGGATCCGGATCCCTGGGTACTGAATCGCTATCACATCAATGGATGAAAACTCATCGAGTACTGATGAGTAAGGACCAGTCTCTCGTCCATATCAGAAAAGCTATTGATCGTCCAATGAGAATGGCTCGGGAAACAGAATTCCTTACAGGGTGCTTATTGGAAGCCACAAAGATCCAGCTGAAAGGTTTAGCAAACCGGAGGTTATCGCAGCCGCCAGCGTCCTGTCCGAGACATGCGTCCAATAGCGCGAGACTTGCAGTGGATCCTTATTGGACATCACTCATTGGCTTCACCTGGCGCGATGATCTGTAGCAGCCGCACTGGCACGTAGAGAGAAATGCACAGAACTCAAGTCAGCAAATGATGCGACGAGATGGAATCGATAGCAGAAATTCAGTCAAAAGTCTCGAAGAACCAAGGCTTGAACATCACCTAAAAATAATCACTCTGTGAGGCGTCTCTTTGTATAAGAGTCAACTGCATCAAGATTGTTGCTTCTCCTATCATCGAGTTGATAACGTTGAAGAAAGTAAACCTGTCGAGCCGTATTTGTTTGAGATTCAATCTCCAAAGCCAAAGCCAGTAAATCTCCATTCTGCTTCTTTAATCTAGAGAAGACCTTACGTTTCACGGAGTTTTCATCGAGAACCAAAAACCTAATAGATTTGGCTAAGTCACAAGAGCATTAGTTAACAGAAGTTATAATCAGTGTTAAGTTAGGAAAATACTGTGAGCTTTGATACTAATACGGCGTATAAAAGCGTCGAGTTCTGTATCAACAAGACATCTTTGTAGGTTTTTGATCGAATGTACGCGATAACTGTCAGATCACAGGAAAACGAAAAACCATGTTGTTAGAAATGCCATAAGCAAAGCAGAACTAGTTGGTCAACAGCGATACATTCCAAGCCCTCAAGTCCAATGAGACATTTCACCATACCCCTTCGCTGTGGCCATAAGCTTCGGTTGATATGTATCAGTTATGACCCAGAAACCAAGTAGAGGCTGTTCTCCCAATAACTTAATCAAAGTCAAGTCGAATATTCGAACCTTTTGTGGGAAAAAGGTAGTGATCAACACCTCAGCAATCAACCACGAATATCTAGAACTAATTGAGAGTGGTTGTTTTTATGGAAATCCATACCGCCCATGGTGAACCCATTGGCGAATTCATTCGAGAGGGTCGTCACAAGCCATTTCGCGCTTTGGCATGCCCGGTCAGCCCTAGTTGCCGAATCAGCATCAATAAAGAGCTGATCCGAAATGCCAGGTTAAACCAACTTCCGTCATACAACAAAAAACTTCGCCCAAAATGCTAGATTTTGACTCGCGCAGCCATCCAAAATTGATACATGTCTCCAAAATCATCAGCTGAATACAAACTATCAAAAGCACTGGCATTGCTTCAAAGATATGAATACAAATGTGATTAGTCTTATAGCAATTCAAAGTTTTGCCCTAGAAAATCACTCATAAGCATGAACTCATAGCCCGAGAGGCGATCTTTTCGTGCGAACTGACTAAACATCAACGGCAACAAACATTATGCGTAACAATGATAATAAAAGATAGATACCTAATAGAATTGACTATAATTAGTGGAAGCTTTCAAAGACTGCCTTCATTTTTTCTACCTTCTCAACACCATTCTATCGTAAACCTTTAATACATTCTTCGTTCTGCGACCATTGATTTGTTCAGGAGAGCAAATTAAAACCCTTCACTTGGATAGGTGGTTGCTTGAGCACTGAAGGCACTGCAAAGTGCCATCACGTTTCGCCTGCAGTGGCTTCAGCTTTCCTGCAGCATTAACACAACCCAAACATCGAAGCTTTGCAATACTTCTTCGTTGAATGGTTGACCAGTCAGATCAACTGGAATGAAAACTCACTGATTGAACTCGGCCATCCAAAAGTGAAACATCTATCTTGACAACCTGAGCCGTTCTGATGTTTTAGAAACTCAACTTGAAGCTGAGTAAACCACGTTTCAATCACAAGTGGGTTGCAGAAATCGAAATGAATCCTTACTACGATGGTACTGATTCAGCAAACTGCAAAACAACTCATCTCAAAATCATCATGAATTGAAGCTTGGACAGCTGTGCATTGCTGAAGCTGAAAAAAAAGGCTCCATGGACCCTGGCACCAAAATAGGGACATTTTGCAAATGCACCCAACCCTAGATCAAAACTCATCAATGGATACCGAATGCCATGCTGAAGATTTGAGGCCATCATGAGAGTCTGATATCTCGCTCAAGATGCCACTCATCAACGTCAAGACGAACCTTGCGGATGTCCAGGCTGCTGATGCTCTACTCAAAAAGCTATCTACAGCCCTTGCCATTGCAACTGGCAAGCCTGAGTCGTATGTCATGACTCTTTTGGAATCTGACGTTCCAATGACCTTCGCAGGCAGTGATAAACCTTGCGCCTATGTCGAAATCAAGTCGATTGGAGCTTTGACACCCCCGGCAATGTCTGATCAATTCTGTGAGTTGATAAGGGTCGCTTTGGGTATTTCTAAAGATCGCATTTACATCAGTTTTCATGATGTTAGTGCATCGGACTGGGGATGGAACGGACGTACGTTTGGGTAAGCGGTTTTTTGAAAGTGTGATGAACAACGGGTTATACCTGAATGCTTATTAGGCCTAGACGCACAACAGCTCAACAACACTTCTTATCAGTAGAGGATTCATTCTCTCGTAGCCTTATCGAAGAACAGTACAACCGGTCCGATCCAAGCCCTAGGCTTGGATCGGACGGGATCTCTAAACCCCGAAGCTAAAAACCAAAATCCCTCAAACATGATTCAAGACAAAGCACAATGATTCATTAAAAACAAACGATTGCAGGAATGGATGAATGGACTCAAAAACTTTTCTAAAGGTGATCGAATGCACCCCACTTGTTTCAGTTGATCTTATTTTCAAAAACTCCTCTGGACAGGTCCTACTAGGGTTACGTACTAATTCACCGGCACGAGGATTCTGGTTCGTACCAGGAGGGAGAATTCATAAAAACGAGACTCTCGCTGATGCCATCTCCCGAATTTCAATGATAGAATTAAATATTGACAACTCAATCCAAGAAGGCAAATTACTCGGAGCCTACGATCATATATATACAGATAATTTCCGAAACACCCCTGGCATCAACACCCACTATATTGCATTAGGATATGAATTTATTTTATCATCTAACCAAATAGTTAAGAGTGATTCACAACATTCAGAGTTAAATTGGTGGGACATTGATCAACTCATGAATTCAGGAAGCGTTCACCCCAACACTAAAGCTTATTTTTTATAACGACAAATGCCAATAGCCCACACTCAAGTCTGATTGAACATCTACTGAGTCATCAACATGACCCGCTCGTATCCCACGTGAGAGACACCCCCTACCTCCACTCCACCAAAGGAGTGACTAGCGATCCAGGCTCTTTGATTCCAAGTAAATGCCAAACATTGAATCATCCTCGTTATAGG
>WTGE01000127.1 GCA_011525445.1 Synechococcus sp. CO36386bin_37 | reverse complement strand
TGCTCTTAATTCCCCAGGCGGTCAAAACCCACCGCTACAACCGTTGCATTGATCAACAGATTCAGATGCGTGTGGCGGTGAACCCACAGGGCGGCACCACCCCCGGCCACCTGAATTACCTCAAAGCCGTGGAGCACTGCGAAGGGCGGTAAAAGCACGAACGCTCCGCCGGTAGCGGAAATTGCCAAATAATGGTGTCGCTCGCTGTTGCTCGTAACGCTCTCAGCAGAGAGGAGTTATCAGGATCCCAGAATGGCCGTGCATTCCAAGCGTTCCTGGCTGGCATCGCGCCGCTGTAGACGATGGCTAATCAGATGAGCGAGGTAGTTGGCATCGTCTTTGATGCCACAAAACCGGCCCGAACCCCAGGTATGCAGCCATGGCAAACCCAGGAAATACAGCCCAGTGCTTTGGGTGACACCGCGGTCATGGGCCGGTTGGCCAGATCCATCAAAGACCGGCACATCAATCCAGCTGAAATCACTGCGATAACCCGTACACCAAATGACCGATCCCAGTGCATCAGGGGTCAATGCAATGCCGGCATCTGGGGCTGGCGAGGGTTGCCACTTCGGTGAGTAAGCAGGCTCAAGCGGAGCATCTATGCCCTGCTGTTGAATCCAACTGTCGATGCTGCTGCGAATCCGGCAATAAACGGCGTCAGCCTGGTCGAGATTGCCGCCAAGGTCATCTGCAAAACCAATGTGATCTGAACTGATGGATGCCAGACGTCCATGCAGATCCATGCCTTCCAATGCTCGTTGACGCAAATCAATTTCACGGCCGCCATCACGACCGGTGAGATAGTGATTGGTCTTAGCCCGTACGCTGCGCGGATCAGCGTGATCACTGATGGGCATCGCGTAATAGCCCATTTGATCGAGCCAATCGACAACATCACGGCCGCGATAGCGGCGCGGGGAACGGGGAGCGCTACCGACGCTGAGATGGACCGTCCGGCCCGCTAAAAACAAGTCCTCAGCAATTTGGCTTCCCGACTGTCCACTTCCAACAACCAAAACAGGTCCGGCGGGCAGGGCATCAGGATTTCGGTAGTCCCGGGCATCAAGTTGCAAGAGAGATTGGGGTAGGCGTTCGGCCAATGGATGCCGGCGAGGCACGTGATAACTACCAGTGGCTACAACCACCTGTTCCGCCTCCAGCTCTCCCTCACTTGTGATCAGGCGATAGCCATTTCCATGAGACATCAGCCGTTGAACGGCAACGCCTTCACGGACATCGCCGTTGGCATGGCGAGCAAACCGTTGCAGAAACTCCACCACTGAGGCCTTGTCCATGAACCCTTCTGGCTCTTGACCGTCGTAGGGAAAATCTGGCAAACAGCACTGCCAGTTCGGCGTTACCAGGCAGAAGGAATCCCATCGCTGCTGATCCCAGGCGTATCCAATGCGATTTTTTTCCAATACCAATGGCCGTATGCCTCGCTGTTGCAGGGCATATGCCACTGAGAGACCTGCTTGGCCAGCACCAATCACCACCACCGAGTGATGCGAAATCACAGCCGAAGTTCTTTCCACAGCGGGTGCCATTGAGCAATCAAGGCGCAAGTGGATTTCAATTCTATAAAGGGAGATTAATTCCAGCGAGCCGGATAAAAATCAGGGGCCGATCCTTTCCTTAAGGAGCCAGATTTGGTGACAAAAACAACATTTTTTATCCTCATCAAAGGGCCAGGCTTTCGTAGCTGAGGATTCTCTCTATGCCTGTTGTTGATCGCCCCTCTAACCAACCAGGAGACTTTCTTGTTGACTATGAGGAGAAGGTTTTCCCTGATGTAAAAGCTGAGCCTGGTGAAAAGGCACTCGTAACATTCCATACCGTCGCATTCGAAGGTTCGATTGGTTTGGTCAACCTGCTGCAGGCCAGCCGATTGATCAATAAAGGCTTTGAAACCTCAATCCTGCTGTATGGACCTGGTGTCACTCTCGGAGTGATGCGTGGTTTTCCCAAACTTGGCGACGCTGCTTTTGATGGGCACCTGAACTTCAATGCCCGGCTTCAAAAGTTCATGGATCAAGGGGGCAAGGTGTATGCCTGCCGGTTTGCTCTCCAGGCGCTCTATGGACATGGGGAGAAGGCATTGATGCCTGGCATCACCCCGGTAAATCCACTCGATGTTCTCGACATTGTTTTGATGCATCGCAAGGACGGCGCTTTCATCCTCGACACCTGGACGCTCTGATTCACCAGAGAAGACGTCATGGTGACCACAGTCAAAGTTGCTGCTGCTCAGATCCGTCCAGTGCTGTTCAGCCTGGATGGATCACTGCAGAAAGTGCTCGATTCGATCGCTCAAGCAGCCGCCGAGGGGGTGGAGTTGATCGTTTTTCCGGAAACGTTTCTGCCGTACTACCCCTACTTCTCGTTCGTCGAGCCGCCGGTGCGCATGGGCAAGCCCCACCTCGCTCTCTACGAGCAGGCGGTCGTTGTTCCGGGTCCAACCACCAAAGCTGTCGCTGCGGCAGCGCGTCAATACGGCATGCAGGTGCTGTTGGGAGTCAATGAGCGAGATGGAGGCACGCTCTACAACACGCAGCTGCTCTTCAGTAGCAGTGGCGAGCTGGTTCTCAAGCGGCGCAAGATCACACCCACTTATCACGAACGAATGGTGTGGGGGCAAGGCGATGGAGCTGGCCTCAAGGTGGTGCCAACCCCAGTAGGTCGTATCGGTGCTTTGGCCTGCTGGGAGCACTACAACCCATTGGCTCGATTCGCCCTCATCGCGCAGGCAGAAGAGATCCATTGCGCCCAGTTCCCCGGATCGCTCGTCGGGCCGATCTTCACTGAGCAAACCGCAGTCACCATGCGGCATCACGCCTTGGAAGCGGGATGTTTTGTGATCTGCTCAACCGGCTGGCTTGACCCCGAAGACTATGGGTCGATCACGGCTGACACGACGCTCCACAAAGCGTTTCAAGGGGGCTGTCACACCGCAGTAATCAGCCCTGAAGGCAAATACCTTGCCGGCCCGCTCCCCGATGGGGAAGGCCTGGCGATCGCTGAACTCGACATGGCACTGATCACCAAGCGCAAGCGAATGATGGACAGCGCTGGGCACTACAGCCGACCTGAGCTGCTGTCACTACGAATCAATCGCTCCCCTGCGGTGCTGATGCAGGAGCTATCAGCAGACTCCATCGCTACTGAACCTGCTGGCGCTTCTGAAGTCAGCCTGGAGGAGCTCAACCATGTCTGAACTGGGACGACTGGTCACTGAATTGCAGGTCAAAGGGGTGCGCGGCAAAGCCATTCCAGGCAACCGAGGACGACGCGGTGGTGCCGGCCCCTCGGACCACCTCGCCTTGCACCTAGATGGGACAACGGTGATGGTTCCCATTCACAACAACGCCTCGGCGGAATCTCCCTACAGCCTGGAATCAACCCGTGATGGTCTGGCCATTGCAGGCATGCAGCAGGCCAAGACAGCCACTGTTCGCACAAGCGACGAGCCTGCTTTTTACGGGCTCAGAACAGCCGATGGGATCCCCTACCGCTCAATCGCTTTGCTCCACAGCCGCGATGTCCTCGCCACCACGCTGCAACAGACCTGCATCCGATTCCGTGATCGCGCATCGTCTTGCCAGTTCTGCGCGATTGAACAGTCGTTAGACGATGGAGGCACGTTGGCTCGCAAGAGTCCAGAACAGGTGGCCGAGGTGGCTGAAGCTGCGGTGCGCCTTGATGGCGTGCAACAGCTGGTGATGACAACAGGCACTCCTAACAGCAGTGACCGCGGAGCACGGCTGATGGTGGAAACGGCCATCGCTGTCAAACGTCGCGTCAACCTGCCGATTCAGGCGCAATGCGAACCACCCGATGATCCGATCTGGTTTGCGCGGATGAAACAGGCAGGGATCAGCAGCCTGGGCATGCATCTTGAAGTGGTTGAGCCAGAGGTGCGCAAGCGCATCCTGCCCGGCAAATCTGAACTCACCCTGGAGCGGTATTACGACGCGTTTGCCAAGGCCGTGGCCATTTTTGGTCGTGGCGAAGTGTCGACCTATTTGTTGGCAGGCCTTGGTGATAGCCGTGAAGCACTGCTGGATTGCAGCCGGCATCTTATTGAGCTGGGGGTCTACCCCTTCGTGGTGCCATTTGTGCCAATTACTGGCACCCCGTTAGAGCACCACCCGAGCCCCTCAACCAATTTCATGGTGGACATCTACCAAGGAATTGCCGAGTTGCTCAAGCAGGGCAATCTCCATTCTCAAAACATGTCGGCTGGATGCGCCAAATGTGGAGCCTGTTCGGCTCTTTCCCTGTTTGAGCGAACTGACTAATCAACGTGATCTGTCTGGACCCCAGCAGCAGCATCAGTTCTGCACCGCGTGCCTTTACTCCCTCGGTGCGCAGAGGCATTGGCATTGAGGCTGAAGACTTCCGCCTTTCACCGACGGCCAGCTCTGATTGGTTTTCGTTCCACCTGCTGCACAACAACCAATCGTTGCTGAGGAGCTACTGGTCACTGCGTCAAAGCATCTTCTGCACTGAGCAGCTTGTGTTCCAATCCACCGATCGCGACGAGCTTGATCAAAGGGCTTATCCCATTGCTGCGTTGCATCACGGCAACAGCCCCATCGATGTCGTTGGCGTCGTGAGGATTGTGGAGACCCAACCACACCATTGGTTCGGTGGCCGGCTTGGCGTCCATCGGTCATTCCGCAGCCACAACCAGATCGGCAAAGGATTGATCTGGAAAGCGGTCACGACGGCCAACGGCTGGGGCTGCCAATGCTTTCAGGCCGCAGTGCAGATTCAAAACGTGCGATTTTTCCAGCGGTTGCATTGGAGTTCCCTTGAAGAGATGGACATCCATGGCATCCGCCATCACCTCATGCAGGCAGACCTGAACTACTACACAGCGTCAGCGGAGCGCCGTCCCGCTGAAGCCATCTCGGCATGAAGCTCGACGTTTTGGCTGATCAGCTACGCCAACAGAGTGGTCTGCTGGCCAAGCGCGATATCCAAGCTGCTGCACAGGTGTTGGATCATCTGCCGTTCCCTGAACTCGGCAACGCTGGCATGCTCGGAGACGATGCAGCACTGCTGCCAGCGCAGAGCGGACAACTCTTGCTGGCCTGTGAGGGGATGCAGCCCACTCTCGTGGAGGAAGACCCCTGGTTTGCAGGCTGGAGTTCAGTGGTTGTGAACTTGAGCGACATTGCTGCCATGGGGGGGCACCCCCTTGCGGTTGTGAACAGCGTGTGGAGTGCAACTGCAGACCAGCAGATCGCGATGTTGCAAGGCATGCAGTGCGCGAGCCAACGCTTTGGAGTGCCCATCGTCGGCGGCCACTCCAATCAGCAGAGTCCTTATTCGGCGCTCTCGGTTGCCGTGCTTGGAGTTGCAAACGGACCGGTTCTCTCGGCCCGTTCCGCGCGCGCAGGCGATCAGCTGTGGTTACTCGTCAATCAACGAGGAACGTTTTATCGCCACTACCCCTTTTGGGATGCGGCTAGTGATGCCAATGCAGAGCTGCTGCGCTCCCATCTCGAGCTGCTGCCATCGCTAGCCGCGGAAGGCCTCATCCACGCTGCCAAAGACATCAGCATGGGTGGGATCACTGGAACTGCCGTGATGTTCGCGGAGGCCTGCGGACGCGCTCTCACCATTGAGCTCAATGCGGTGGAACGGCCTCAAGGCGTTGCAGAACACGCTTGGCTGACCTGTTTCCCAAGCTTTGGCTTCCTCCTAGCTGTTGACCCAAGCCGCTCGACAGAGCTGAAGCAACGCTTGACGAACCAACCGGAACTGATCTGCTGCTGCATTGGCAGCTTCGGCGTAGGGCATGGCCAAGTGCTGCTACGACGCGACGACTGCATGGAAACGATCTGGGATGCCAACTTGACCCTCACGGGTTTTGGCTGTGCCAACGATGACAGCAACTATTGACCCCGCCTCGGCAGGCTGAACAGGGCCGACAGGGATGAATGCCGGAAGTCTGTTTTCAACTGCAATGGCCTGATGGGCAGTGCAGCACCTTGTATTCCCCGTCGACCGTGATTCATGAGTATCTCAATCCTGGAGATTGCCTCACGGTCTCGCAGATGGAGGCCAGAGGCTTGCAAGCCCTGAGCGCCGCATCCGAACGGGTGCGTGCTCGCTACGGCTTTGCCTGTACTCGCACCGATGAAGAAAGTGCCCGGCTGCGCGAATGGGTGGCGCATTATGGGCCCGAGGACAGCGTCAAAATCATTAGCCAGCTGGCCTAATGACAAGCCACTGAGGCCGTGATGCATGGACAACACAAGCCGCTGGCAACCAGAATGAGAATGGTTACCAGTGAGTCATCCAGTGGATTTTGAGCCGCTGGAGTTCAAAGCCACTCCATGACGACAAACGTGACGAGGACCTGGTTGGTGTCCGGACCGCCAGGTTGCGGCAAGAGCAGCTGGATTCTCAAAGCGCTCCAAGAGCATGCTGGTCCTTGCGGTTATCTCCGCTTAGCCGG
>WTGE01000465.1 GCA_011525445.1 Synechococcus sp. CO36386bin_37 | reverse complement strand
AGGGCCTCCTGATCTTGACGCGGTGGGAGAGGTTGGCCGGAAAAAACCTCTCCCCCGTTGCGTTGAACCCAACGATGCAGTGCCTTCACATAAACATCAGACGAGGTTGGAAGACAAAAAGCCGCTTCTGCCGCAGCGCTCCCTCCAGCCCGCTCCAAGACCCTTTCTTGCCAATGCAAGAACACCTGATCGTCCTCCAATACTTTGTGATTACCGATGTGCTGCAACCAGCGGGGCCTGAGACCTACCAAAAGTCGAGGCGCTGCGGACTCAAACTGAAAGGGGAAGCGAGCAAACAAGCGACATTGACCTCGCCGAATCGGTACGGCATAAACAACCGTCAGGATCCGAGCAAAATTTTTGGCGCTGAGGTCGTGCCACATCAGTTGAGGAGCTCGAAAGTGGGTTTGTTGTGAACCGAGCTTCCCTCGTCGAGGGCCCTCCTCCCAAAAAGCTTCAAACCCTTGAGAATTCTCCTGGGTAATTACAGCATTGACAGGCGCGGCATTTTCTCGTTTGCCAACGGTGCGGTGATGAGTGAAAGGCACATGACTCACATCCAACACATTTTCAAGCAATGTGAGGGCATCCATCGGCAGATCTCGAAAGGTGTCCTGAACAATCCAGCCATCGGCCCAACCATCTCCCTGCTCCCGGAGATGAGGAACAAGAGGTAAAGCTGAGGGGTCGGCGGCGGATGGAATTCCACTCCACACAAACAACAATCCTTGGCCTGTCGCTGTTGGCAGTGGTTCGCAACGGGTCCGGCGGGACTCAGGGCGTGCGTTCTCTTCCATCTGGGGTATGGACCGACATGTCCCATCTCCATCAAAACTCCAGCCGTGATAAGGACATTCCAGCTGGCCCGACTGATTGATTCGTCCCTCGCTGAGAGGGACCAACCGGTGGGGGCAGCGATCTGGAAAGGCCCTCCAACCTTCACCTAAAGCATCCCACCAAATCACCAAATCCTGCTCAAGCAGTGTGAAGCGATTGGGTCGGTTCTGGTCAAGATCGTGCAAGTAGGCCACTGGCCACCACTGCTCACTCCAGCTGGGGTGCATGGTTCTCAGATTGATGACACCATGATCGTTGGATCCCGTTCCTTAACGTGAGTTTGGGCTGTCCAAGCCTTCTGAAATCCAATCACTCTTCGACGTTTCAGTCGAACCACCCATCTCATGTTGATCAACATTGTTGGCTTAATTCTCGGTCTGTTCCATCTCGTTGGGCCAATTCCTTCCGATTTAGGAGTTCATCAAGGACAACTGAGCATTTGCGAATCTTCCAACCATTGCGCTCGAATCGAATGGAAGCTGAATGACCCAACGGCCAATTTTGCTCAACTCGCTGAAACGATCAAGGAGACTCCGCGTTCAGTGATCGTTGAGCAGACCTCGAATTACCTTCACGCCACGATCAGCAGTAAAATCTTTGGTTTCGTGGATGATCTGGAAGTGTTGGCCGATCCGGAGAGATCCATTCTCCAAGCTCGATCCGTATCAAGATTAGGGGAATCAGACTTTGGAGTTAATCAACAACGCCTGCTGTCTCTTCAGGACACCTTGCTCAAATGAAGTGGATTCAGTTTCCATTGCGTACGACAAAAGGCGTCCCCACAACACTTGGCAGCTCCAGCACATACAGGGCTCATCATCATGGATGCATGCATGAATTTGAACAGGACGGTAATTCGCAGGCATGATTGAACGTTCAGGAAGTTCCCAATTGTTTTGACGCACTTCCGGATCAACCACCAGTCTTGACAGTCAAGACTGAAATTGTTGTTTGTGATTTCATATCGCTTTTCCTGATTCAGACCAAAAGCCCCGCGAGATCGATGGCACTTTGTAGAGCCCCTTCAGCCATCCCAAATCCTGGTCCATCGATCCAATCACCACAAAAACCGACCGAACTTTTCGAGCACCACTGCAAAGACTGGGGAAGAGGATGATCCAAAGGCTGAGATGCACCCCAGCGCATGACACCGTGACAACGAGCTTGAGAAAGACCTTTGGTTAGTTCTGGCCACGACTGAAGTAACACAGGCAAAACCTCATGTTGATGATTCTCCTGCTCCAGTAACAATTTTGACGTTGTAGCTGGCGAGATGGGAGCACCGTCGGCCAACCCGTGAACAACCAAACCGATCCGTCCATCCTCCTGACGTTGCGAAACAATCCGTTCGATGCCAAATTTTTTTTGAGCCGTTGATGTCAACCAGATCTGCCTGGGCAGAAAATCATCACAACCTGGCAATTCAAGCATCAGGTTGAAACGAACCGCCGCTGCGCTCAAGCGAATCCGTTCCAGTGCAGCGTCAAGATCCTGGTCAAAACCAACCGGGACTGCAGAACGTAAGGGAACATCATCAGAACCAACAATCGCCAATGAACGGGGATGAGCCAACAGATTTCCCGTGATCACCAAACGACGCGCTCTGTGCTGACTGGACAGCCACCACCAACCATCCTGACGGCGCAATTGGCTGATCCGTGTTCTGAACAATGCACGTGTTTTGGAACCAGCAGACTGAAGCAACGACTGGCAGACAGATGCCATCGTGGGCAAACCACGAAATCTTGGACCTCTCAGAAGTGGGTGATCGACGGCCGAAACGACACAACCGAACTCATTGACACCGACGACGGTTCCGAGGTCAGGTACAACAGCACCTCTCTCTAATAAAGATTTCAAAAGCAAATCAAGATCTCTCTGTGGTTTCTGGCTGAAACTCAAACAAGGGGATCCATGGTCAAGCCGCCAAATCAGATCGTCTCGGGTCCGACGAGTGGCGGCACGTCCCCCTGGGCCTCGACCGGCCTCTAGGAGCAAAAGAGTTCCGGAATAGCCGCGTAGCCGCAATGAAGCGGCAAAAGCCGTTCCTGCAAGACCAGCTCCAATGACAGCACAATCAACATCCATATCGTTAATGCTCACAAAACCAACAATGCATGAGATCAATCAAGCTCGGCAGCATCATGAACAAACAGAACATCAAAAATGAATCTTAAAACAAGCCAGAAACTATTATGCCTTGAAGAGAATCAAAAAATGAGAGATCGACGATTGCGATGATAGCCAATCAAGCTTCTTTCCTGATTTTGCGGTCAATCATCAAACGGAGAGATCTTACTGATTGCATCAGAAACATATTCCTACTTCAATATCTACTTGAAAGGCGATTCTACCAAAACAGATCGAGAAATTGATTTCAATCACCTTCGAGGCATTGCCAGGTGAATAACAATCATCTACATTTCTGAACAGGGAGCAAATATTCAAGGTTACATATAGAAATTGAAGACAACAATCTCTGAAGACTTCTCAAATATAAAAGCCATGCACTCATTTATGCCCTTTTTAAGACCGAAGTTGATGGATCGAGAGGAAACAGCGACGCCTGGATCATGCCATCAACAAGAACAGCTTCTGATGAATCGTCAGATATAAGGAACGAAAACTCATGCGGTTGAGATCATCGCTAGGACTGATTCATATCAATTACAACATCTCTTCACCTCTACAACGATTGTCATGGAAATCAAGCACCTCAAAGTTGAACCACAAGCATCAATAATTTGCCTTCATTGAATACATAATCTTCATGTTTTGGCATCACAATCGTCTCAGGTTTGACTTAAGATTTGCATTAACATGCAACAAATTGATATGTATAAATATCAAAGTTTCAACCACCCAACCGCCAAAAATCCAAAAATGCAATTCACTGCAACCGTGCAAATCATCGATACATAATTAACAGCAAAATACAACCTTAAGAAGGGATTGGATTGCAGAATTTAAACTCATGCCACCATCATTGAGGAATATGGCTATAAATGGGACAATCCAGCGAAGTTGTCACATTTTTACTACCTTCAAACAGTACAAATTGCACAAAAAGCTAGACAATCAAAAATATAAAAAGCAAAGGAATGTTTTATCAACAACTCTTACAATAAACGACTCAAATCCAGTCAGATTCCAGATGGCATTCAACCATTAACTTCTTTGCGCAGACTATTAAGGCTACTTTGCATACTCTCGACAACATGATGATAACATTGTCGTATATAATATTTATCTCGACTAGCTTCGTAGCCATACTTAGGAAATTTGATAGGCTTGCAGACGCGAGTATAAATTTTACTTGGAAAGGGAATATTTGGGAGAGGACCTATTGCTAATCCCCAAGGCAGACCAGCGTATAAGGGCATCACCTCAGGATCAAGATTAAAAAGCCAAGGCACTCCACGCTGATGGAATGTCTTCGCCATCGGGTAACAATCATCGATGATATAAAGCGTGTCATGGCTACCCCAAGAAATCAATGGAACAACAGGCAAACCATGCCAAACGGCTATTCGAATAAAACCCGTTCTTTCGCAGAAGTGAATCTTTCCTCTTAAATGATGGGGACGAAAGGCGTCCTGGCCTCCACCTGGATAAACCAACAAACTATGCCCCCTATCAATCACTCGTTGCGCATTTCGAGCATAGAAAGGTACTGCTCCTACCCTTGCAGCTAAATTCGCCATAGCCGGATAGGCCTGCCAAACCTTCGAATGGGTTAGACCATAGACCTTTCTTTCCAGCCCAAAGCGACGAAACCAGTCCAACATGAACATTGGAAGATCCGGAGTGGCTAATCCACCGTTATGAGAACCTACAAAAAGAATCTGCCCTTGTTGAGGTACATTCTGCCAACCATCACTGTTAACTCTAAAGTAAAATTTATAAAACCACTCCCAGATCGGGATCAAACGACTGATCAATTCTGGGTCTCGCTGATCAATCCAGTCTTTTTTGTTATCTTGATATAACATCTTAGACTTCATGGCATTGATAAATCGATCAGAACAGTTGATTTCATATCTAATTTAAATCATCGTAATTTATGGTTTCCCATTCTGACTATTTTTGATGACGACTGTGGCTCCATGCCTTCTTCACATGGTTTGCCACCCAAGAGACAATGCTCCCAACAAAGACTCGACACATTACATCGTGATCACAAAGGCACATCATTTCGAGATCATTTTTCGTTTATTTGATTTTTGAATTGAGTTCCTTTAACGCAACCTCAAAGAGTTCTTCAAATCCTTCGTTAACAGGGTGTTAATATAAATCCAATAATTCATAGCTTACCCTTCTAAAAAACATAATCAAGCCACTGCACATCATAGCAGGAAGCACACACCTAATAAAAGAAAGACGAATAATTACGGATAAAATAAACCAATGAAAGCAAGCCAAAGCTCAGGAGATCTCTTTAAGGCGTTAGGCATTAAATTCAGAACCATTAATAAAAATATAAACAACTGTCAAATCAGCCCGATATGCCATAAGTCCTCCGAGCGTTCAATATTCCTGTCCCTGGAAATAACATAAAAATAAGCTTTTCAATGCACTGGACGAGTAGCCTATGCTTTTCGTGGTCCAGATCCTCAAACAACCGCAAAACGATAATCGACCCGCCAATTACTGTGGTCAAGAAAATCTAAAATCAGATATACAATAAGTATTCGACATCCAAGTGTATACTTCCCGCTTCTATTGAAAGATGCACGAAAACATGATTGTAACGAGTTTCGATTAATTCTGATTTCCATATTGCACTACTAGAACGGCATGACCATCATTGAAAAAACTCTTACTACCCAACAAATATCAAGCATTGAGCAATCTCAGATCCAAGAGATCTTGGACAGAGAAGCTTGTAATCATCAGAACATATATCCGCAGAATATTAAATCAAGATCTTGGATCCAATGATCGAGTCTCATATTATTGGTGAACCTTGTTGGGTTGCCATCTGAATGTCAGCAATTGAGCCCAGCTCGTATGCTCAATAGAATTAGATAAAGGTAAGCTCCACGATTTAAAAATAGCTATCCACAAAAATTGATCATTATGCATAAATTGACGCAAAAGCATTGCAATTTATAATTCCATCAAAACCGAATAGTCTTCACATCACAGAGCTCAACTTTGTGACTCAGAAAGACAACCTAGAACCCATGCGATAAAGAATTTCTCAACAGTGACAGTATGGTTTGAAAGAGAGCGCTTTAGCAGAAAAGAACGTATTGAAAGAGGTCACGTGGCCGCCCATCCGCCTTCTATCCAATGAACAGGGATAAACCCTCAAAGATATTTAATCGCAGACTAGTGTATGTATATGGGAGGTAGTCTTTAGGCATTCATCCTTAACAATGCATCGGATAAGGCAGCATGTTCATGAGATGTGCTGCTAGTGACCTCCAAAATCTTCCCAATTGATAAAGGAGTGTCCAATGCCTCTAAACAACAACGAGCCACCAGGCGTCTTGGAATGGACTGGCTGTCTTGCTGATCCGCAAGAGTCCAGAGAACGCCTTCATCCTCAAGATGCTCTTCACGTTCAGTGAGTCCACCAGGTCTGATGACAGTCCAATTCAAACTGCTCTGTTCCAAAGCTCGCTCTCCAACACGTTTCCAAACAAGAATCAAACCAAACAAATTGAGTGGGTGACGCCAGCGCCCAGCGCACAATGAACTCACCAGGAC
>WTGE01000104.1 GCA_011525445.1 Synechococcus sp. CO36386bin_37 | reverse complement strand
GCCCACACCATGCTCACCACTAATGCTGCCACCCACTTCAAGGCAGAGCTTCATGATGGCACCGCCAAGCGCTTTCACACGCTCATTAACACCCTTTTCAGAAGCACGATACAAAATCAGCGGATGAAGGTTTCCATCTCCGGCATGGAACACATTTCCCACTACCAAGCCATGCTCAGCACTCAGTTGATCAATGGCCTCGAGCACACGCGGCAAAGCTGTACGTGGCACCACACCATCTTGAAGGTAATAGCTCGGACACTGTCTGCCCATGGCTGAAATTGCACTCTTACGTCCTTTCCAGAGACGGGCGCGATCCTCTTCGCTCCAAGCTTCCCGAGTACCGCCCGCACCTGCTTCTCGGCAAAGGCCCTTAGTCACCGTGACAGCTTTCTGGACTTCAGGCTCTTGGCCATCCAGCTCGATCAGTAGTACAGCCCCAGCAGCAGCTGGGTACTCCTCTTCTCCAAATGCTTCATTCACGGCCTCAATACAGGTCCGATCCATGATTTCAAGTCCTGCTGGCAGGACCCCAGCACGGGTAATCAGACGCACAGCCTCACCTGCAGCCTGCATGGAAGCAAAATCGGCGAGCAAGACAGCAACAGCATCGGGAGCATGCAATAAGCGAAGAGTGATCGCTGTGGCGATGCCGAGCGTTCCTTCACTACCGATAAAAACTCCTCGCAGATCGAGCTCAGCCACATCGCACAACGGAGCGCCAAGGCGTGTTGGCGTTCCATCAGGCAGGACAACATCCAATGAGAGGACGTGATTACTGGTGACGCCGTACTTGAGACAGTGCACACCACCTGAATTTTCGGCGACGTTACCGCCAATGCTGCACACCACCTGACTGGAGGGGTCGGGTGCGTAGTAAAAGCCATCGCCTGCCACAGCGCGGCTCACCCAGCTGTTGATCACACCCGGCTCAACCGTGATCGTCTGATTTTCAAGGTCGATTGCAAGAATCCGGCGCATCCGACTGGTGACGACCAAAAGGGCTTCCCTCTCCACCAGAGCCCCACCGGAAAGACCGGTTCCACTTCCCCGCGCAACAAAGGGGATGCCCTGCCGATGACAACACGCCAGGATTTTGGAGACCTGTTCTGCCGTTTCTGGCAATACAGCCAGATTCGGCATATGACGGTCCATGGTGAGTCCGTCACAGTCGTAGGAAAGCAGCTCCTGACGTCTTACAACAATTGCTTTTGAAGGAAGGAAACCTCTTAGTTCCCGTTCAAGCGTTGACCAGTCGTAGCTCACTGAGAGGTTTCAGGACTGTCGCAACCTAAACAAGATTGGCATCAATTCTCAGGCTTCAACTACAGAAAAAACACATCGGGCCGATCTTGGGTCAAGATGTTGCACGGTTTGCATCTACCCTTTGGCTTCCGTCGCCGTGACTGCTTCCAATTTGAACACCAGCCACTCCCAGGCCATTTTCAGCGCCGCGAAGGCTCTGATGCCTGGCGGGGTGAGCTCACCGGTTCGCGCCTTCAAATCAGTTGGCGGACAACCCATCGTGTTCGATCGGGTCAAAGGTCCTTACGCCTGGGATGTCGATGGAAATAAATATCTGGACTACATCGGCAGTTGGGGACCGGCCATTTGTGGTCATGCCCATCCAGAGGTCATCGGTGCTCTCCAGGAAGCGATTGAGAAGGGCACAAGCTTTGGTGCCCCATGCGCTTTAGAAAACACCCTGGCTGAGATGGTCATCGACGCTGTTCCAAGCGTGGAGATGGTTCGTTTTGTGAACAGTGGAACCGAAGCTTGTATGTCGATGTTGCGCTTGATTCGCGCATTCACCGGCAGAGACAAAATCATCAAATTTGAAGGGTGCTATCACGGCCATGCCGACATGTTCTTGGTCAAGGCGGGGTCGGGAGTTGCGACTCTCGGGCTACCTGACTCTCCTGGAGTCCCAAGGACCACGACAGCCAACACTCTGACGGCTCCTTACAACGATCTGGAATCCGTCAAACAGCTCTTCGCTGAGAACCCAGGAGCCATTGCAGGAGTGATTTTGGAACCGATCGTTGGCAATGCCGGTTTCATTCAACCTGAACCAGGCTTCCTCGAGGGGCTGAGGGAACTCACCAAGGAGAACGGAGCCCTGTTGGTGTTCGACGAGGTGATGACCGGTTTTCGAATCAGCTACGGCGGCGCTCAAGCCCATTTTGGTGTGACTCCAGACCTCACCACCATGGGCAAAGTGATTGGCGGAGGATTGCCCGTAGGTGCCTATGGAGGCCGCAAAGAGATTATGGAGATGGTTGCACCAGCCGGGCCGATGTATCAGGCAGGAACCCTGAGTGGCAACCCCTTAGCTATGACAGCAGGAATCAAAACGCTCGAACTGCTCCAACAACCGGGAAGTTATGAAAAACTCACCGCCACAACAGAACGACTGATCCAGGGCATTCTCGATGCAGGCAAAGAAGCAGGCCTTCCAATCAGCGGAGGCAGTGTTGGAGCCATGTTTGGCTTTTTCTTATGTGAAGGACCTGTTCGCAATTTCGATGAAGCCAAGGCTACGGATTCAGAACGGTTTGGACGCCTACATCGATCCATGTTGGAGCATGGAGTTTATTTAGCACCTTCCGCGTTCGAAGCAGGTTTCACGTCTCTCGCCCATTCGGATGAAGATATTGATGCCACAATCAAAGCGTTCCGTGAAAGTTTCGCAGCGATTGCCTAATTGAATTATGGCCTTTGCAATACGCATTGCCAAATTAATAATAGCGACATCATTATCCTTCCTTAACCAATATGAATCCGTTGCGGAAGAATCAATCATGGGTCCTAAACAACAATGGGTTGATTGGGATCTAGAATTAACGGCTGAACCTGTCGTCGGTCTTTCAGGAGGGAAAAAGCCGTCGTCAAGTAGCTGGATACAACAGATCAAGGCAGGCCTCACATTGGGTACGGGCATTGGCAAGGAACAAAGCAACTGGACAGAACTCGACCACTGGCAGCTGAAACTGGAACTCAATCAGTACACGGGCAACCCATCCCTGGGAGAACAATTAGGCACGATCTTTCCCCTTCAAACCCTCGCTATTCCGGTTGGAACCTGGATAACACAAGCAGCGTTTGCTCGAAAAAAGGGCGCCAAAGCGTTCGATTGGAGCATGAATGCTGGCGTGATCTCCGTCCAAGACAGATTGATGGGTATTCCTGCCTTGGACAACTACATCAATTACACCATTAATACACCCTATAACCTCTCCGTTACAGGATTTCCAATTAATCCACTGGTAGCACCAGGGGCACAGATTGGGTTACATCATCAGAAACTAGGAAGCATTGACTACGGTTACTACTATTTAAACCAAACAAATCAAATTGCATCGGCGCTTGGCGTTATCCCACTCACACCTAAGTTACAAGGAACTCTCCAAGCCATTCAATGGTCAATCAATCCATTCCCGCAACCAAAAGAACAGGCCAATACAATAGAGAGATACCCAAAATCAACAAACAAAGCAACCTCAATACAAAATCTTCCCGAACCCCTGATTCAAATCGGGAGTTATTTCGCTAGCACGCAATTAGATGTCGCTGAAACCACTAATTCAGGAGATGGGATCAACAATGGTATTTTCGGCACAGTAACATTCCCAGTCTCATTTCCATTAGGAAAGTCACACCGACTCTGGTTATCAGGGAGCCTGAGCCTTAATCCAAGCAACAACCCCTTATCAAACTATGCAGCTGGAGGGATTCTCAGCCAAGGCGTTATTCCAGAACGTCCCCAGGACGTTCTGGCACTAGGAATCAGTAGAAGCGGATTCAGCAAAACTATCACCCCAGAAAAAAGCTATGAAGGCGCTATCGAGGTGAATTACACCATCCAACTGACAGATTCCTTGCAGATACAGCCTCTGATGCAATGGATCATTAATCCAAAAGGGACGGGAATGATTCCAGCAATCTGGGCTGCAGGAACACAAATCAACCTATCTCTTTGAGATACGATGGCACTTCCAAGATGAGCCACTGCTCTACCGTGAAGAAGACTGCCTACGTTTCGATCCTTCTCAGTGCAGCTGCAGTTTTAATTTTAGAATGCTACGGGCAGCATTCAAAAGCTGAAACAGTTACACTGACTCTGAATAATGGAGACAAGATAAAAGGCATTCTAATAAAAGAAGAAAGCAATGAAAATATTATCATTATTGAGCATCCAAACCTAGGAAGAATGGAGATTCAATCAAGCGCCCTAAAACCAATCCCTAAAAAGAAACGTTGGACAGGGAGCTTTTCAGCAGGCATCACTGGAACAAATACAGATCAAGATCGAGAATTTGATAGCACAGCGCAACTCACAACTCAATACAAAGACGACGTCAATTTATTAACTCTAAGAGCCAACTCAGAATATGGATTCACGAAGAATTCGACAGACAGGAGAGGGGAAACCGATACGAATCAAGGCCAAGTCGATGTCCGTTACGCCTACACGTTCTCAGGAAGATTAAGCGCATACGCATCGAATACCTTTGAATATGACACCTTAAACGATATAGGAGCTAATAATTTAATTAACTCGATTGGACTTGGATATGATCTTGTGAGTACGGAGACAACCACCCTTAACATATCAGCAGGACCAGCGGCTCAGAGTGTTTGGGGTGGAACTGGTTGCGCTGCAAATAAATATTGCGGCAATACATATCCAGCCACAAGTGCTCGCATCAGTTTCAATTGGACACCTAGCAAATACTTTGATCTTTCATTAAGTAATCAGTATACAAATGCCTATGCAGATGGATTGTCGGCGAGCAATAACTTTTCCGGAACAATCAAGATCTATCCGCTTGGAGATCAAAAACTTTTTACATCTCTCAACGGACAATTAATTTACAGTGCACTCACAACACCCGAAGTCAATAACAGTGTTTCCTTGCAGCTGGGAACTCAACTTTTTTAAACAAGGTATCAGAAAACTCGCCAACTTATCTAGCAGGCAAAAACACTCCAGAATATTTACAACAAATTTAGTTTGACCCAAATTAAAATAAATCGACTACCACGATCCCACAAGCATCAACGTTCACAGAGAAACTTTGTTCCCAATAATCAATATTCGAAGGCTATTAGTTTACCCAACAAAAGCTATTTTTAGCGGTAATTCTCAAACTGAAGAGGAACATCAATTTCGTCCTCTTTACTTTTCACTAATTGAATTGCTGCTTGCAAATCATCTTTGCTTTTTCCTGTTATGCGAAGACTTTCTCCTTGGATGGCTACTGTCACTTTTTTCATTTCGTCGCGTACGATCTTACTCAACTTTTTTGCAATCTCCTGGCTCAGGCCTTTCTTCAAATGAACAACCTGCTTGACCCGATTACCTCCAACTGCCTCTGGCGATTGAAATTCAAAAATCTTAAGAGAAAGGTTTCGTTTGGTCGCCTTGGCTCTCAAGATATCCTCAACAGCCTGCAGGGTCATATCACTGGCTGTCGTGATCACTAAATCTGTTTCTTCGAGATCAATCTCAGTTTTTGAATCTTTGAGATCATAGCGGTTACCAACGTCCCGGCGAACCTGATCAAGCGTGTTGACCAACTCCTGACGGTCAAAATCAGAAACCACATCGAATGAATATGACGCCATAGTGTGTGTAGCGGCTCCTGCCAGGACTTCACTTAACCTACACAAACAATCAGCCAATGACAGGCTCAATAAAAAAATTCAGAACCAGGTACCATAGCATATTCAGTATAGATTCAACACAATCAATGAATAGGAAGATGCACGATCGACATTCCTGAGTTAAAAGGGCTGTAGAGACAAAACAAATGAACTCGTATTCTTACTATTCACCCCTACAGATTCATTCAACATTTTATGACATCCCCACTCGAACAAGCAAGTTTCATCGCTGATGTGATGGAAAAACTCGCCGATCAACTCAAGCCTGATGTGATTCGAGCGGCACGACAGACAGAAACTGGACGGAATAATCTGGATCGCATTGAATATGCCCTTGGCACTATTGGAAAAGCACTTATCTTGACAGATTACAGTGTTGACGAACAACAAGATCTAGACAAACTTGAAGAATTCAGAGAAATTCATGGTAATCAACCTCCACGAAAATAATTAAAGCTCGGCATCAGCAGACACCAAGCATAGGGAAACAACCTAATAACATTAATACCTCTTCCATATTCTCTCAAATGATTTCAATAACCAAATCAAAGAAAAGCCTTTGATTAAAAATCATGCTTCTCACCTTCAACAACCATGGCCACTAACAATGGCCAATAGCGATAACTAACACGTACAAGGAGTGCCCAAACAAGCCAAAGCAGCCAAAAATTCACGCTTTCATCAATTGCCACATGGCAATCCTGCCGAGTTGATTCCCTCGCAGAAACAGAAAGTTGTCCCTGCAATGAAAGGTCCATAACCTCACAGACCTTGGAAGCTGGTAGGCGAAGCAGTTGCACTGAAAGCCAGGCTGGAGCCAAAGCCACTGGAATAGCAACTAACCATCGACCAACAAATCGTTCCAAAGAATGACTTGGAACAATGCGACCGGGGTTGGCAGAAGACATAAAACGCCAATCCGAAAGGAGCACTACAT
>WTGE01000247.1 GCA_011525445.1 Synechococcus sp. CO36386bin_37 | reverse complement strand
CGCTTCCCGCTTCTTACCGAACCGCTTCAGGCGGAGCTTGATCATCGTGGCGCTTACTTAAAGGTGGAATAAAGCACAGCTCAATTGGATGCGCTCACCCACCAACCTACCGCGTCGTGGACTCAAAGCTGTCCGAAGCCCTTCTTCTTCTTGAAGGGACGCTGCCTTCTGGGAGCCGCCCCTGGCCTTCCCGGTGGCATTCCACCACCCATGCCTGGCATTCCCATTCCGGGCATACCGGGCATTCCTCCCCCCATCCCAGGAAAGCCACCCATCCCTGGCATCCCTCCACCTTTGGTCATCTGCTGCATGAACCCGCGCATTTTTTGGAAATCAGCGAGAACTTTGTCAACATCCGCTGGTGAATATCCGCAGCCAGAGGCAATACGACGGCGCCGGGAAGGCTGAGCCGCGAGCAACTCGGGTTGCGTGCGCTCTGCCACTGTCATCGAGCCGATCATCGCTTCAATTTTTTTCAACTGCTGCTCCCCTTGCTTGAGCATGCCATCGTCAATTTTGTTCATCCCTGGGATCATCTTCATCAACCCACCCAGGGAACCCATGCGCTTGATCAGGCGCATTTGTTGCAGAAAATCAGAAAAATCAAACGAAGCCTCCTGCAGTTTTTTCTGCATTTTTTCGACGTCAGCGAGTTCGACCTCTTTCTGAGCCTTCTCAACCAAGGTGAGGACGTCACCCATACCGAGAATGCGACTGGCCATCCGCTCGGGATGAAAGGGTTGAAGCGCCTCAACTTTTTCACCCGTACCGATGAATTTGATCGGCTGACCACTGACCTTGCGAATCGACAGCGCAGCCCCACCCCGAGAATCTCCATCGAGCTTCGTGAGTACGGCACCGGTGATCCCAACCTGATCATGGAACGCTCGGGTGAGCTCTGCCGCTTCCTGACCAATCATCGAATCGACCACCAACAGCACCTCATCGGGCTGCACGGCACTGCGGATCCGAACCATCTCCTCCATCATCTCGGAGTCAATCTGGAGACGGCCAGCGGTGTCGACTAACAGTGTGTCGTAGCCCTCCTCCTTGGCTTTAGACAAACCAGCCGCAGCGATGTCCTCGGGCTTGGCTTCAACGCCAAGACTGAACACATCCACATCGATCTGACCTCCGAGAGTCTTTAGTTGCTCAATCGCTGCCGGACGGTACACATCAGCACCCACCATCAGGGCCCTTCGTCCCTGATCCTTCAAATGCAGACCAAGCTTGGCTGTAGCCGTTGTTTTGCCTGCCCCCTGCAGGCCTGCCATCAGCACAACAGTGGGTGCTTGACTCGCCTTCGCCAATGGAGCGTTGCCTCCGCCCATCACGTCAACCAGCTGCTCATGCACAACCTGAATGAATTTTTGATCAGGCGTTACACCACGAACAACTTCAGAACCAACAGCTTTGCCACGAACTTCTGAAACGAATTCCTTCACAACCGGCAAGCTCACATCGGCCTCAAGAAGAGCCCGACGGACCTCCTTGAGAGCCCCCTCCACATTGGTTTCGGAGATGGTGTCCTGGCCTCTCAGCCCCTTAACGGCGTCTTCAAAACGGGCTGAAAGCTCGTCAAACATGGAAGGAGTTCGCTTTGCACTTCATCCAACTCTAAAAGTCGCAGCCTGGATCGTTTGTGAGCCCTCAGCCCTTTCAGCAGGGATTTATTCAGGGATGTAGGCCTGCAAACGCCATCCATCAGAGTCACGGCCGAGGATGTAAGTCACCGGCAGGTTGCCAGCCGGAGTCTCCTCCACCACCTCTCCTTGACCGTTAAGGGTTTGATCGCGATAGGCAATCTGAGCCTTGATTTCAATTCGAGAAGGTGTCCTGCTCACCAATTGAATCGAAGTGATCGAAGCCTGCACCTCCTGAGTACGGCCAGCGCCAACCAAGGCGGCTTGCTGATCCTTAACACGACGCACCAGCACCGGGCGAGCAACCACCGCCAGCGCATCCGGACTAGCGCCCTGAAGCAACGCCTTTGCCTTGAGATCAAGCCAGGTCTGAAGCAGGGCTTGCAGTTGGACCTCGTTGGGTTGCTGAACAGCTAAGGGCGTCACCACAGCACTGGCTTGAGGTAGCCCTGGCTTCAAGGAAGCTTTGGGCTGGGGAGACTGGGTATCAACAACGGGATCGTCGGCTTTAGCCGTGTTCAGTTGAGCCTCTCGCCGCAGCCCCAAAAGGCTGAACACAACCACACCCACAACCACAACACCGGTACCGATCCAGACCAGACGACCCGCCTTCGCCATGGAGGGAGGTTTTAGGGACAGACGAGACAGAGCGCTGCGCGACAGGTGACGACGCGACTGCGAGAAGCGGGTCAGAAATGGGAGCGGAACGTTCAGATTCCTCCAACCCCAGGAAAGAAAACGGCTCATGCCAGACACGGGTGCGTTCTCCTCCTCAAGGTCTGATACCTGCTCCTGCAGCGGTTGAGGATCCTCCAATGTCATGGGCATCATGCCCTCAGGATCAAGACCCAGTGGTGGGAGGTTGCCAAAGCTCCATTCCGAATCGCCACCCAGCGCTGGTGCAGAGGAAGAGGTGGGAAGACTGCGGCCTTCCTGTCGCTCAAGGCGCTCCACATACGCCTGCACATCTCTGTCAGCAAACCAGGCCTCAAGATCAACAACCTGGGCGTCAACATCGCGATAGCCAGGGAGAACATCTCTTCCCAACCAGCTGCGGCAGTAGTCGAACAAAGCCGCAAGATCATCGTTAGGGTAATTGGCCAGCCAGTCCTGCAGATCCACATCCGAGCTGGAGTGAACGTTGGCCAACGCACGATCCACATCACCGAGCAACAGATCCATGCATCCCAGCAATGGATTGAGATCTAAACCAACCAACACCAGAGAGTGGAGTTTGTCGCGAGCGTCCTTCACACGCTCAGGTTTGCGTTGGGAAAACCCTGCGGCGGCCAATGCCATCACCGAGAGAAAACTGGCATCGGAGGAACCAAACCGCTCCCAGCGTGCGTAGAGATCAACCTGCTCCTGCACAGTCAAAAAACGTCGGATCTGCTGGAAAAAGAGCTCAAAACTGGCTTGATCCATGCCAGCCGACTGGAATTCACCAGCACCACCTTCCAGACCACCACGGTCCTGCACAAAGGTTTCCAGCATCACCAGCCCCTCTTGACGAGCGGATTGCTCCGCCAGGTCCCGACTCAGTAAATCCAGAATGCGAAAAGGGGTGAGCTGCTCCAGATCCTGCTCAAGCAGCCTGCGCTGGTCCGGAAGCTTGCCCATGCGCTGGAGCAACTGAAGTCCCTCCTTCAGAAGGCATGCAGCGGATTCATAGCGGCGCTGGTCCTGATCCTGATGAGCTGCATCACGGCAGGACAGTGCTGCGAGCAGAGCAAGATCCGATTCCCGACCACTTCCTAGAGCAGGAGCCTGAGGAGGCTGTAAAACCTGCCGCGTGAGCTGAAAGGTTTCGTGTGGAGCGTTAGCTTCCCAAAGGAGCATCAAACCAGCCACTTCTCGGCTGGAGGTCATTTCCAGGGCGGCAGTCTCCTCGGGATGATCTTTCCCTAACTTGAGCAGCATGCTCTCGTAATCTTGACGTCGGGGCTGATCACTCAAGAGATCGGCAGAAAGACGAAGCAGCTCAGCCCTCTGCAGGAGAGCTTCATGGGTAAAACCCTGGTCAGGACAGCGATCAAGACGCAATTGAAGCGTCCTCAACACCGACTCTGTTTCAGCCGAAGGGCTCACGCCCAACAGGCGGAAATGATCGATGGGCAATTCCAACAGAGTTGTGCTGATTAGCACCGAGACTTTAGGCAGTGAAAGGGGTTTTGCCCAATCCCTGAACACGGCCCCTTAAAGTTCGTTCTCAAACAGGTGATGCCATGAGTCAGGACATCGCAATAGGCGCCGGCTCCGGCATCAAACAACAAGCTGCGAACGGCACATCCTCAATGGGTGCTCATGCCGAGCGCCTCTCGTCTCTGGTGACGACCCAACGCGCCAGCGTGGATCGCGACACTGGCTTGGCTCTCTACCGCGACATGACGCTAGGGCGGAGATTTGAAGACAAGTGTGCGGAGATGTATTACCGCGGGAAAATGTTTGGCTTCGTTCACCTGTACAACGGCCAAGAAGCGGTGAGCACGGGCGTGATCGGCGCCATGAAGCGACAACACGACTGGTTTTGCAGCACCTATCGGGATCACGTTCATGCCTTGAGTGCAGGTGTACCAGCCCGCGAGGTCATGAGTGAACTGTTCGGCAAGGCCACGGGCTGCAGCAAGGGTCGTGGCGGCTCGATGCACCTGTTTTCCAAAGTCCACCATCTGCTGGGTGGATTCGCCTTCATCGGTGAGGGAATCCCGGTTGCCCTAGGCGCTGCCTTCACCAGTCGCTACAAGCGGGATGCCATGGGCGATTCCAGCAGTGACGCTGTTACCGCCGCTTTTTTTGGCGACGGAACCTGTAACAACGGGCAATTCTTTGAATGCCTCAACATGGCCCAACTCTGGAAGCTGCCGATCCTGTTTGTCGTGGAAAACAACAAATGGGCAATCGGCATGGCCCATGACCGCGCCACAAGCGATCCGGAGATCTGGCGCAAAGCCAGTGCGTTCGGGATGGCAGGTGAAGAAGTGGACGGGATGGATGTGCTGGCCGTTCGCGCCGCCGCTGAACGAGCCATTGATCGGGCGAGGGCTGGAGAAGGACCTACGGTTCTGGAGTGTCTCACCTACCGCTTCAGGGGACATTCACTCGCCGATCCTGATGAGCTTCGCGCGGAGGAGGAAAAGCAATTCTGGGCAAAGCGTGATCCGATCAAAGCCTTCGAACGCGATCTGATTGGCGGGGGATTGGTGAACGCCGATGAACTCCGCGCCATCGAAAAAGAGATCGATGCAGAAGTACAAGACTGCGTAGACTTCGCTCTAAGTGCACCAGAGCCCGACAGTTCAGAATTGACGCGTTACATCTGGGCGGAAGACTGACATTGCGAGCAAGCTAGAGACCATGCAATCGTGCCTGGTCCGCGGCAGCCCTGAAAACCAGTGCATGACGCCTCACAAGAGGATCAAGTGAGTCGTAACCGCCGCCAATCACGCTGGCGACGGGGATCTGACGACGGAGGCAAGCATCAAAAACAAGGTGGTCGCGTTGAAGCAACCCCAGATCAGAGAGATTCAGCCGTCCGAGCCTGTCCTCTCGGTGCGGATCCACACCAGCGTTGTAGACCACAAGGTCAGGATCAAAGCGATCGAGCAGAGGTGGAAGCGCATCCCCGACCGCAGCGAGATAGGCCTGATCCTCCACCCCATCGGCGAATGACAAATCCCGATCACTGGATTGCTTTCGAGAGGGAAAATTGGATGCAGCATGGGCTGAGAACGTCCACACCCGCGGGTCGTTCTTGAAAATCAACGCCGTCGCATCTCCTTGATGAACGTCCAAGTCCACAATCATCAAGCGTTCTAGACGACCCTCATTCAGAAGGACCCGGGCTGTCACCGCTATGTCATTGAATATGCAAAAACCACTGCCATAACTGGGAAAAGCATGATGAGTGCCACCAGCCAGGTGGCACGCGATACCGTGCTCAAGAGCTAATCGGGCTGTCAACAGCGTTCCACCCACGGCCAGCCATGTGCGCTGAACCAGTGGTGTTGTGGCGGGAAGACCAATCCTGCGTTGGGCTTGCCTGTCCAGTGTGCCCTTTGCGAAAGCTTCGTGATACGCACGTTCGTGAACTTGTTCGAGCCAACGCCGAGGGACGGGCAGAGGAACATGAATTTGATGCGGTTCAGCTAAACCGAGTTGATGCAGAGCCGTGAACAGCAACCGGAATTTTGCCATCGGGAACCGATGGCTGGATGGCAGAGGTGCGCTGTAAGCCTGGTGGTAGACAAGCGGAACAAGCACGGCTTCATGATGCGAAGCCGCAGTCTCACGGATCGGATGCGCAAGCCGTGATGGTCAAAACGTTGGTGCTGTTCGACGTGTGAGGTTGCGCAACTTGCGCAGCGACTTCAATTCCACCTGACGAACGCGTTCTCTCGATACATCCAAGAGCCGACCGATCTGGGCCAAGGTGTGACGCTCGTTTCCATTGAGACCAAATCTAAGAGTGAGAACGTGCTGCTCCTGCTCACTGAGATGGCTCAACCAACGCCCGAGTTGCTCATGGTGAATGCGTTGCTCGACTTTATCCAGCGGCTCTTCCTCTGAGGAATCAGCGATCAAGTCACCAAGGAAGCTGCGGCCGTCCTCTCCATTGACGGGAGCGTCAAGACTGCTGGTGGTGAGCGCTTGGCGAAGCAAAGAATCCAGCTCCTCAACCGGCATATCCAGAGCCTCTGAAATTTCAAGGCGACTTGGCATCGCACCAAGCTTGTGGGCCAAATCAAGACTCACCTTGCGGATTGTGGTCAGGCGCTCACTCAGATGAACCGGCAAACGAATCGTGCGTGACTGGCAGGCAATTGCCCTGGTCATGCTCTGACGAATCCACCAAAAAGCGTAGGTTGAAAATTTATAACCTCGGGTAGGGTCAAATTTTTCAACCGCACGATCCAAGCCCAAGGATCCTTCCTTGATGAGATCGAGAAGTTCAAGCCCCTTGCCCTGATATT
>WTGE01000358.1 GCA_011525445.1 Synechococcus sp. CO36386bin_37 | reverse complement strand
GAGATGCACAGTCGAAGTCGATGGGCTGTGTATCGAGAGGTTGGGCGCGCAGTTGATGCGTTACTCCGGGGGCAATTGCCAGGCCTTGAAGAGCGAAGGATGGCTTCGGATGGTCGGGTACTTCGCGTTGAACCGAAGTTGTCGTCCTCACCTTTGAAACGCCCATCATTGGCACCGGTTCCGCTCCCTAATCCAGTTGAGACAATTTGTTTTCAATCAGAGACACAGGGATCCATCCTGCAAGACAGTCGGAAGCCCCAGCCCGGATCCAATGAATTTCACGTTCTTTGCTGTGGGTTGAGCGAACAAAGACTGAACGAAGCTGTTTGTCGTCGTAATTGGTCTGTTAAGGCCGTGAAGGCTTTAGATCAAGCCGATGTGGTTCTCAGTGTCCGTCAAAAGCTGGGTCGACAACCTGAGCTCCGTCGTCAAGCCAGAGAGGCAGGTATTCCAATCTTAGTGATCAAATCCGACACGCTTTCTCAAGTTGAAAGGGCTTTGGAGCGGTTGCTATCGCGCCGCGATTCTGAATCTGCCCATCGAGATTCCATTGATTCAGGTGATCAATCGGATACTTCCGAGGCCCTTGAAGAATGCCGTTTGGCCATCGAGCAGGTGGTCGTCCCACAAGGTCGTCCTGTAGAACTTCTTCCCCGCAGTGAAAAGGTCCGAGATCTGCAGTCTGAACTCGTCGCCCGTTACAGCCTTCGCAGCGATGTGTATGGGCCGAGTGATCAACGTCGGTTGAGAGTTTTTCCTCCCTGAATCAGGAATTCATTAGCCGAAGTGGATTGACGAAGGTCACTGTGTTGTGGGTAACTATGTATGCGCTAGCAGATACTGCCAGTTAGGTGGTATCAAGCTGGGGTCAATGGGCCGTCGCCAAGCGGTAAGGCAGCGGGTTTTGGTCTCGCCATTCCTAGGTTCGAATCCTAGCGGCCCAGTTTTTCCGGATTACCGGTGTCTTTTCAACCACTCCTCGTTTTCGATTTCGATGGGGTGATTCTCGACGGGATGAATGAATATTGGTCGAGCTCTCGTCGAGCTTGTCTGTCGCTGCTCCCTGAAGCGACCCTGCCAGATCAGACTCCTGCTCAGTTTCGAATGTTGCGCCCTTGGGTGCATCACGGTTGGGAGATGGTGCTGATTGCTGCCTTGCTTCAGGAATCGGGTGGTCCTCTGCATCGTTTAGGTATGGATGCCTTCGCCAACGACTACGACTATCAGCTTGGTGCCGGTCTTGAGCGGTTCGGTTGGCAACCCTCATTGCTCCAAGAGTCTCTCGAGCACGTTCGGCGTGAAGCGGTGCTGCACCATCGTGCTGGTTGGGTGGCCCTGCATCAGCCGTTTGAAGGTGTGTCAGACCGTTTGGCGCAATTGGAGGAGGAGGGAGTGGCATGGTCTGTGCTCACGACCAAGGGACGAGATTTCACTGCGGAGTTGCTGGATGCTTTTCAACTTCGACCAGCGCGTTTGGATGGTCGAGAGTCGGGACCCAAGCCTGAGGTGTTGCTTGGTTTGCGTCAGGAATGGGAGCTCAAAGGTTTTATCGAAGACAGGCGGGCCACGCTGGAAGCGGTTTTGAGGACTCCTGGATTAGAAGGCGTGACATGCTTTTTGGCTGAGTGGGGGTATTTGCGGCCTGCGGATCGGCAGGCTTTGCCGGATGGGCTGCGTTTGCTTTCAGCAAGGGATTTTGCAGACCCCTTGGCGATCTGGCTCTGATTCGATAACGTACATCTGTACTAGATGAGACAACTGGCTATGGCCGGGGCACTGGATCATTTGTCCGGTGTTGAGTCGTCTTCGGTCGGCCGCCTGCGGCGCTTGTTTGTTCCTTAACTGTCTTTTGCTATGCCAGTCGACATGAAAGCTGCCCAATCTTCTGGGGGAAATTCCCGTTCCGATGCCCGTCCAGGTGAGAAGGACAAAGCATTAGATCTTGTGGTCGGTCAGATCGAGAGAAATTTCGGTAAGGGCTCAATCATGCGTTTGGGAGATGCCTCCCGGATGAGGGTCGAAACCATCTCCACAGGAGCTCTCACCCTCGATCTTGCCCTTGGAGGTGGGTATCCCAAAGGACGGGTGGTTGAGGTTTATGGCCCTGAGAGTTCAGGTAAAACAACGCTCACACTTCATGCCATCGCTGAGGTCCAAAAGCGAGGAGGGGTGGCAGCCTTTGTTGATGCTGAGCACGCCCTCGATCCTGTTTATGCGGCTTCTCTTGGCGTCGACGTTGAAAATCTGCTGGTTTCACAGCCGGATACCGGTGAGATGGCTCTTGAGATTGTGGATCAGCTCGTTCGCTCTGCCGCGGTTGACATTGTGGTGGTCGACTCTGTTGCTGCTTTGACACCTCGAGCTGAGATTGAGGGCGAAATGGGGGATTTGTCAGTTGGAGCCCAAGCTCGTTTGATGAGCCAGGCAATGCGCAAGATCACCGGCAACATTGGTAAGTCCGGTTGCACGGTGATTTTCCTCAACCAGCTTCGTCTCAAGATTGGAGTGACCTACGGCAATCCTGAAACCACCACTGGCGGTAATGCGCTTAAGTTCTATGCCTCGGTTCGGCTTGACATTCGCCGAATTCAAACACTGAAACGTGGTACTGAGGAATATGGCATTCGCGCCAAGGTGAAGGTTGCCAAAAACAAAGTGGCACCACCTTTTCGTATTGCTGAATTCGACATTTTGTTCGGGCGCGGCATCAGCACCCTTGGATGCGTTCTTGATCTGGCAGAGGAAACGGGGGTTGTCACTCGAAAAGGTGCTTGGTACAGCTATGAGGGCGACAACATTGGGCAAGGCCGGGACAACACCATCGGCTGGCTCGAACAAAATCCAGAAGCAAAAGACAGGATCGAAGGACTTGTGCGTCAAAAGTTGACGGAAGGCTCAGAAGTCTCAGCGAATTCAATGAGGCCCCTGGCTGCGGCGGCACGTACGGCGGCCGCTAAGTCGACTGTTAAGTCAGCGGCTCCTGGCAAAAAGTTGACCGCAGATAGTGCTGACTAGTGACCTGCCGCTTCAGGAGTGTTTTGCCTTCGGCGCTCCTGAAGCGTTGTGGTGATTCGTTGCAGCTCTTGAATGGCTTCTGCTCCTTCGAATTTCACAAGTTCGCGTCCGTTTCGCGATTCAACCCAACTAATCCCGAAATCGGAAACGCGAAAACGAACGAGGTGCTGATCACCGAGCTCTGCTACGAACGATGCGCCATTGCTCGTTAAGCCTGATCCGTCGTCGCAGCTGTAGCAAGTGGCCACGATCCCTCGTTTTTCAAGGCTTGCTGCCAAGGCATGAAGGCTCATAACTAAATCTTGGACAACGGAGCGGTATTGCTCTGCAAGACGGGAAAACATCACGGATTGCAGTAAAATCTATAGAAATACTAAAGGTTTTACTTTGATCTCGGTCGATAGGTCTATGGCATGTCAGCCAGGGTCCACCATCCGGCCATGGGCCCAATGAAACGCACCACAATCCAGAACACAACCAAGGCACCGATTCCGAACCAAGCTCCTTTCGTTGTCAGTGCCACGAACTGTTGGGATTGCTGACGTGTTAGTGGCAGCCAGGCGAGGATTCTTTCCTGATCTTTAGGGTCAGGCTTGCGTTGCCTAGGGGGCAGCCCCTGACTGTTGCGACGTCTAGCTTCTCCCATCGTGGCAGGCTGATTGGCTTGAGATAAGACTAGGGACGTTGTCAGTCCGGTAACAATCGCTGGAGCGGTGTCCAGGGCTCGAGAGCGTGCAGGACTTGTTTTCCCCAACTGCGTGCACGCACTCTTCCATCCAAAATGGCGAGACGCCCGCTGCTTGATCTGAGGGGTGCAATCGCTGGGATTAGCTTCGTTAGTGCTTCGGGCAGGAGAAGGTCGCGGAACCAGTCTTGACCCCGTTTCTTGAGGGATTCCACTCGAGCAGCCGTGAGTGGATCTTCCAAGCTGGCGACCGGCAATAGGGCAATGATCAGCTGATCAAGTGCAGGCAGTTGGTGCTGATGGTTTATCCACCACGACCAACTACAGCAGATCACACCATTGGTTTCCGGTGCCGTGTCTTGATGAATCACCCTGCTTCCAAATTCAGCCGCGAGTTCCGTGGTGAGTTTCAGCATCAGCCCTGGATCATCCAGCAAAACAACAGTCAACCCTCGACGTCCAAGAATCAAGCGTCGCGATTGGTCAAGAAGATGATCCGCATAAACCTCTGTGTTTGGCAAAGGCTGTCGCCTGGGCAGGAAAACCCGAAGGGGGTCGGATTGAACGCGGTCACGAAGCTGAATTTCAACCACATTGTCTGATCGAATCGCCAGTGAAGTGGATTTTTTCTGTTCCAGAGCCACTTCATTGGTGTGGAGAAGGATCGAAGGCTGTTCTGTAATCAGCCCATGAAGGATCTGGAGCGGTTCAAGGGGTTGGAGCTTCCAGGACCATTGCAGCAAATTGTGATCGAGCTGGGCCCAGCTCGCCCACTGTGCCTCTTGAACGGCGAGAACATCACTCCATGGTTCCGGGGCCGCGCCGACAAGACCGATGAGGTCTCGAACACTTACCAATGCATGACTAGGCATGGGTACATCGAAATTGGGCCGGCAAGAGGCCTGAAAAAGTTGTCTGCTGATTCGTTCATGGAGATCAAGGAGAGCGGGCCCCGCGGCTGGATACGCTTGCCGCAAGCGATCCCAATCCTGGTTTTCGACGACGAGTTCCATCGCCTGACGAAGATGGTTGGCCAGATGGTCCGCTTCAGGGATGATCAGCTGATGAGAAGATTTCAGGCCGCCGCTTCGATAGACCGTAACCAGATCCTCAGGTGACAGGAGCCAGAGCTGAGGCCCGGGTGGTGGGCAATGACCGCTCCAGCAGGGGAGCCTTAGCCCTCCTTGCTGCAGACGGGGCAATTCAATCTGCAAGAGGCGTTGGCGTTGACGATCATCCAGCACCAGGACGCAGTCTTGTGATTGCAGGCAGAGTGGAACCAGCACTCCCAGCCACCAACGATCACGTTGTCCAGCTGTCAGTCGGATGCGCGTGCGGTCGCACCTGCGCAAGCTGCGACCGATCAGACGACTGAGGGTGAGATGGTGTTCCCATGGCATCTCCTCAAAATGAAGAAAATGCTTGAGTTGCTGATGGGCTTGAACTTCCAGCATCAGTTGAGCCTAAGCAGTGTTTCGGAGCGTTTTGGTTCAGGTTGATCGATCGATCAACATGGGTTGATGAATGAAATCGATCCGATGGATCAGACGCAGCCGACCGAGCCGTGGTCGGTCGCTCGGGTTGGCGTAGTGGGGATGGGCTTGATTGGCGGTTCGATTGCCCTTGATCTCACCGAGCAGGGGGTCGATGTTCAAGGCCTTGTTCATCGTGAGGTCACCGCGGCACGGGCACGCAATCGAGGACTGGCTTCAAGGGTCAGTACGGACCATGCTTGTCTTCAGGATTGCGATTTGGTGATTCTTGCCCTCCCGATCGAGGCCTTGTTGGCTCCTGATGCCCGTTTGCTTCAGGCGCTCAATCCTCAGTCTGTGGTGACGGATGTGGGATCGGTGAAAAAGGAGGTGCTGCAGGTTTGGCGCGATCTTCATCCTCGCTTTGTCGGTAGTCATCCCATGGCAGGGACCGCTGAGGCTGGGGTTGAGGCTGGGATCAGAGGTCTTTTTCTCGATCGGCCTTGGGTTGCCACACCTGAGCCAGCAACGGATCCCGCAGCGCTGCAGGTCGTCCATCAGCTGGCTCAGCGTCTCGGTGGCGATTGGATTGTTGCTGATGCCTCCTGTCATGATCAGGCTGTGGCATTGATTTCGCATCTTCCCGTCATCGTCAGTGCAGCACTGTTGCGGGCGGTTGGTGAAGAACGTGATCCTTCTGTGCTCAGCCTCGCGCAGACATTGGCTTCAAGCGGTTTTGCGGACACCAGTCGAGTGGGGGGTGGCAATCCTGCTCTTGGGACAGCAATGGCATCGCGTAATACGCAAGCAGTTCTTCGGGCTCTGGCCGCTTATCGATGGAGTCTGGAGCAACTCGAAGAGGCAATCCTTGAGGGACATTGGGCGCAGCTCGAACACGAGCTGCAACAAACGCAGCATCTGCGGCAGCGTTTTCTTGCCGATTAGCAAGCCGAACTCAGGAGGCCAGCTGCAGAGACTGATCCCGTTCCGACAGCAATTGCCTGCAGGCCATCAAAGCGGAGAGGGACACTCCTGCTGTTCCCTCACCAGGGTGAATGGAGTCACCACATAGCCAGAGTCCAGGCATGGGCGTACGGCTGGATAGGCCGAAGGGTCCAAATCGCCTGGGTGACTGTCCTAATCCGCCGACGATTCCGTTGGGTCGCCCCGTCCAGCGGAGAAATCCTCGTGGGGTCGCTAGCTCTTGATGCCGCCAGACATGATCCGATAATCCCAGAGCTGCCTCAACTTCACGACGGATCTTGGCGTGACAGATCTGTTTCCTGGTTTGGTATTCGTCTTCAGAGTCTTGGAACCAATCCTGTGGAGACGTGAACACGCTGGCAATCACGGTTGCCTGTCCTTGGGGTGCCCTTCCGTCTCCCTCTTGACTGATGGAGAGAAACACCGAGCCCGGATCGGGTGCATCCCGTTGGATATGTCCTGGGC
>WTGE01000449.1 GCA_011525445.1 Synechococcus sp. CO36386bin_37 | reverse complement strand
ACCTTTCGGTGGGGGCTTTTTTGTTGCCTGCTCACGCCTGGCTGGGTTTTCAATTCACGGATGTAAATGGAATTAAATACTGAGCACGTCATTGAGGCATTTGCTAAGAGTCTCTGTTCCGAAGGGTTTTTGTAACACAGCAGAAAAACCATTTTGTTTATAATTAGATAAATCATTGTTGGAGCTATAGCCACTTGCTGCTATGAATTTTGCAGATGGCTTGAGTTTAAGTATTTGTTTGATCGTCCAGAGACCTCCCTTGCCTTTTGAATTGGTAAGATCAAGGATGATCATGTCAAATTGTCCACCACCATTCAATGTTTCTACATAGGCATTCAAGCATTCTTCACCATGATTTGTAGAGGTGACCTTATGGCCAAAGTTTTCCAGCATTAATTTGAGAGAAGAGAGAATAATCTCTTCGTCATCCATCACCATAATGTTCAACGATTTTGCGAGTTTCTGTTCCTTTTGCGGTGATGGATCTAATTCAATAGTTGGGGGCATCGCAGGTAAGGAAATCTGAACGGTTGTCCCTTTGTCTTGTTCGCTGCTTATCAACAAATCTCCATCATGTTTCTTGATGATCCAGTAAGCACTTGTTAGCCCGAGCCCAGTTCCAGATTTCTTGGTTGTAAAGTATGGGTCATAAATTTTTTCCAGATCTGTTGATTTAATGCCAGTTCCACTATCTTGGATTTCAATGACAACCATTTCTTTGTCCTTATATGTATCACTCGTTATATCTAAACTTCTAAGGCTTGATTTCTTGTCTCTTCGCAATTCGACATTAAGTTTTCCACCTTCCGACATTGCTTGTTTTGCGTTAAGTATGACATTGTTGAGGACTTGATGAATCTGACCATAGTCCATGTTGACTTGCGGTAAGTGAGGTTCAAGCTTGATGTCTGCCTTAAAGTTTGATCCATGAAGGTTCATGGTTAGAGCCTCCTGTAAAACTTCTTCCAGGGAACCAGCCTTGCGAACAGGTTCACCTCCTTTGCTAAACGTCAGCATCTGTTTGGAAAGACCAGCTGCACGTATGCAAGCTTCACTTGCAATTTCCAAGTAATTTGTATCAATTCCTTTCTTATTAATGACTCGTTTTGTTAAGTCGATATATCCCATAATAACCTGCAAAAGGTTATTGAAATCGTGTGCTAACCCACCAGCGAGATGGCCAATGCTTTCGAGTCTTTGGGCTTGAATCAAATCAGCATCAAGACGTCGTCGTTCAGTGAAGTCTTCCATTAAAGCAATAATTTCACCATTTTTTCGCTGCTCAATCTTGATTCGCAGCCATCGGATTTGTTGCTTAGAATCTTTGAATCGAATTTGATTGTCTTTATAGACTAATTTTTCTTGCTCCTCACGGCTTTGAGCAAGCAGTTGATTCCATTTTTTGAGATCGTCATACAGTACATATGAATCAATTTCTTCTCCCATGCATGAATTAATATCAAATCCCAGAATTCTTTTCCAAGCACTATTCAGGAATAGAATTTTCCCATTATTGTTTTTACTAAAGCGAACAACAATGACAGGGAGATTCGTTAATATATCTCGCAGTGTCTGTTCCGATTCAACCAACCGTTCAATCAGTCTTGATTGCGCGAGAGCTGCTGCGTCTGTTCCTCGAAGATTATCCATCAGTTGCTTTTACTCAGAATCACTTCTGATAGCTTGTGCAAAATTGTTATGCGTGGTGACGTTGGCAAATAGAGGAAAAATTTCATCGCAAAACATTTCTTGTTCAAGGGGTGTTCTGCTTGATGTGCAGTCGGAGAGGATTGTGACTTCATAGCCCCGATCTTTCGCGTCAAGTGCAGTGGCATTGATGCACAGAGACGAAACGCACCCAGCAAAGACAAGGTGGTCAATGTTGTTTTCAGAAAGTAGATTTTGTAGTTCTGTATTGGAAAACGCATTAAAGCCTTTTTTTCCAGGAATGATCTTTATACGTTCTCCATACTGTTTGATCTCGTCCAACACTTCTGCTCCTTCTGTTCCCTCTTTAAAAGCCTCAATTTCTTTGATTGCTTTGAGTATCCCTGTCGGATTTTCAATCTCTTTGTATGTCTCGCTGAATATAATTGGGGTAGTTATTATGGTAATATCTGTAGAAATAATGCTATCAATTGTTTCAATGGTGTTCCCGAGAGTACCTGAAGTTCGGAGCGATTCCTCTACAACAGAGTACAGGGCTCCATTGGGGTCAAAATAGTCTTTCTGGAATCCAATCAGAACGAGGGCTGTTTGGCCGGGCTTGAGAAGACTCACTCTTGTTCTGGGGTGGGAATGGTTCCTACTATATCCCCGTGTTTGTGTTGTCGTAAACGTTCAAAAAATACCAGAGGGATTTTGAAGTGTTTCGACTAGCATGCAGTAACTAAGTTAATGTTAATCATTGTGTAAATTGCTTTAGTTGTCTGATTAGAATCAAGATTTCTGGCATCCATTGATTTGGCTGCTATTTTTTATACATTGAACACTAATGTTTAGCCGCCTTGAGTTTGGTCGTCAAGCCAACTCCAAGCGATCAAGTTCCTTGACTTTGGATCCGGTAGCAATGAAATCTTCAACAACACGACTTTGTCCATCGCTTGACACACACACTTCTGCTATTCACCGCACTGCATGGCTGACCCAAGGATCAAATCCTTTCGATGTCTTTCAATGTGCTGCATGGACTGGTTACGTTAGTTGTCGCCAAAAAAGGGGACTTAAGCCAATACTCCAGGCTAACAATGCAATTTGGAGGAGTTAGAAATGAAAACTGAATTGATTGAGCAGGACTGATTCATTGTTATGAGTGATTTTCTGCTCATTTCTCGCTTTGAAAACCATCATTGATTATTAAGCTATGAATAATGAGCTTTCTGGTTGTTCTTTACCCGCAACGGCTCGTTCAGATTGAACAAGCATTGTCACTGGACAGCTGCTTTATGCCGCTTCTTTCTCAATGGCTGCGCTGCCGATGACACTAGATGGAGGGCTGCCTGATGAATCACCAGCTTTCATAAGAACTGAATTAATTAACGGCATATCATGCAGGATGGTGTGGATGCAGCATGTCGAGATCAATCCAGTTGGGCGAATTCACCAGATCTGACAGGGAAAAGATCATGTCTGCAGTTGCACCAACACCTTATGCGGGTTCTTTTATGTCGGTGGGTTGGTCGTGGCTGTGGATCTAGGCGTAGGGACCGAAGCGAGTGGCGCACGAGGCTCCGCATTCGGCTCCTAACGTAATGGCTTCAGCGGTGGACCACCCTGCAGAAAGTGCTGCTGTAACTCCGGCGGCAAAACTATCTCCGCACCCGTACGTTTCGACCAGCGGGCCAGGGAGAGGTTGGGCTTCGTAACGTCCTTCTCGACAGATGAGTCCCCCCCTTTCGCCTTCCGTGGCAATCCTCAAGGTCGGTTCCGGCGTGAAAGCATTAGCGTCAATATGTTCTCCGGGGTCGAGGTTGCTCCCGATCAGCGCATCCAAACGCACTTCAGCTTCGCGGAGGACAGATAGTCCCAGCCGAGGTGTAGCAGTTACAACGTGAGCTGTTCGTGCCAGTCGGAGGCCTGGGGCATCTGTAGCTGAGACGAATACGCCATCGCAGTTTGAGAGTTGGTCCCATGGCAAAGGATCATTGGCACTTGGGCTCAGTCGCTCTCCAATCACAGTGATGGCTCGATCGCCACTCCCATCCACCAAGCTGATTCCTCGGCGCGTGGGTTGATCACGCCATGCGATCACTGGATTAACGCCCAACTCCCGCAGGCGTTGTTCACTTCGCAAACCGATGTCATCGGTTCCAAGCGCAGTGAAAAAGGTCACATTCCGTCCGGTTAACTGGGCGAGTTGAACAGCAACAACAGCTCCAGCCCCTGCTGGTTCCTCGAGGGAGCGGTAGGCACGACTGATGACACCAGGTGATGGGAGTTGATTGACAGAAAGAAAGCTGACCCACTCAAGGTGACCGATGACAGCGAGGTTCAGAGTCTTCAAAGTGGATGTCATCTAAGGAATCGGAAGAATTGATTTGGCTGCATCCCGAATTCGGACTTGGATGGGACCATTCACTTCTGTGACTTGCACGGCCCCACCCACCAGCAGTTGTTCTTCGTCTGGAGTGGCTACAAGAATGGGGCCTTCATCGCTTCCTTGCACTTGGACGGGAGACTTCAGCTCATCGACTGAAACGTGTCCTTGAACATCAATCGACCGATTGGATTCCACTAAAACAGGCTTGGAGACTGAGACTTGTCCATTGACAGGAAGAGATCCCGAGGCCTCCACGGGCAGAGATCCAGCCGCTTCAATGGCAAGAGATCCTTCACTTTTCACTCGTACGGCAGCTTTAAGTTCGTCAACAGTGACTCCACCAACAAGCTGCACAGGAAAGGGTTGGTCGAGAGGAAGCGCTATTGGTATCGGTTTGCGGAGTATCTGCGTCAAGGCAATGGCCATTGCTGATGCCGCAATGACCAAAGCTAGGGGCCATCGACTTGCCATCGCCAGAGTGAACCAGCGTGGATCTTTAAGCTCTGGCATGAAAGTGTCGAAGAATACCTGTTAGCAATTTTTGACGGGTTTCGAGAAAAAATTGGCGAGAGAGGTCAGATTTAAAAAATGTCCTAGAGTTCGAATTCTTCTTCGAATTGGCTTAGCAGACCCTTATATAAAGCGAGTGTACCTTCACTTTCCTCGGTGACGCCCTCAGAATCATAAAGTTGAGCTAAATGTGTACAAGCAGAGTGGACTTGTACGAAAGCCTCAGCGTATTCATTCTGAATATCTTCTTCCCTGATATCCCGAATCATCGCAGTTATAAATTCCACTTTTTTGTGGGCGGCTTTGATTTCAGCCTCCATCTCCTTACTCAGCTTGCGACGTTTCCGAGCCATGGGACTGAACTTTCAGCCCTTGATCCTAAGACCAAGGGTCTGATGATCCAAGCGATGCGTTTTTAGAAACAGAAGGGCAACATCTGTGCGCTGCAGCTTGCGTAGCCATCAACGAGTGGACCTAAGCCGATCTGGTGAAGGATGCCCTGACCTGTGAGTCCTTCTGTGATCACACCAATCACAAAGCCGATCATGGCTGCACGACCATTAAACAACTCAACCTTTTTGAGCTGATCTTGGTGGATTGAGCGAGCTGCTTGGCCTTGGAACCAGCTGTCGTTAGCGGGAGTGCGATCCATAAGCTTTTTTCAATTAAGAAGAACTGTAACAGAACTTTGATCTTAGTCCTCAATAAAGCTAAGGCTTGCGCCAGGTCACGGGTTTGCGTCGTTTCGGGTAGAGCTCGCAGCACAGAGGGCAGACCGTTCCATCACAACCTCTGGCAGTGCAATGTTCGCGGCCATAAAAAATAATCTGAAGATGCAGTTTGTTCCAGCTCTCAAGGGGGAACAGTGCTTTCAAGTCCCTTTCTGTTGTCTGCACGTTGTCTCCATTGCTGAGGCCCCAGCGCTGAGCCAGGCGGTGAATGTGGGTGTCCACTGGAAAAGCGGGTACTCCAAAAGCCTGAGCCATCACCACGCTGGCTGTTTTATGCCCGACTCCAGGCAGCGCCTCAAGCTCTGCGAAGCTTTTGGGGACTTGCCCTCCGTGCAGATCCAGTAAGAGTTGAGAGAGTCTGTGCACGTTTCGAGCCTTGGTTTTGGCGAGCCCCAATTGGCGGATGTGGTCGAAAATCTCTGCCTCGGACAATGAAGCCATGGCCCTCGGTGTGGGACCAGCGTCGAACAGGGCCGGCGTGACTTCATTGACTTTTTTATCCGTGCATTGAGCACTTAGCAAAACGGCAATCAATAGGGTAAAAGCATCACTGTGATCTAGTGGAATGGGTGGATCTGGATAGTGCTCATTCATGCGTTGAAGCACGCGAGCGGCACGTTCTTTTTTGAGCACGTCTTCATCAAGAAATGGGGATGCCATCATGGCCATACTTTTTTTGAAGCCATGACCTCTGGTCGTAGCAGCGGAAGCTCAGACGCTCATTCGGCTTATCAACGCGCTATCGCTCGTGAGGAGAATGAAACTGCGTCCGACCGACGCAAATCAGCAGCTTTGCACCTTGACTCTGATCCGCCGTCCAATCACGAACACTCTTTGGAGCAGAAGGGAGAGAGTGATAGTGATCTTTACCGCCATCACAGTCGGCAGCAATCGGTCGATGGGGGATGAGCTCAGGCGTAGCGGGGGCGGCACTGAGATCAGCTCATCAGGACGTCCTGCTCCTCGCTCAGGTTCCTGGTTGGATTGCTTTTTTAATGGTGTCGACGCCCTTTTGAATGGCTTCTTTGGGAGCTTCAATCATTCGTTTCTGGGTGTTTGACCAGATTGTGACGGCGTACACCAGTGCTCCTCCCAGAATCAAAGCGGCTAGAACCAGGCCAATGCCAGTGCCTCCTCCTTGCTTGATTACGACGGGCTGTTGTTGATTGTTTTCAGACACAGATCGCTTCCACCAGTGTTGTCACAGAGGTTGTTAGCGACGAGAGAGCCAAATGTCAGTTTGCTCGGTACAACATTTTGGACAAAGCCTTTGGTGTGCCTGGGATCATGACGCAATACTCTGGAACAGTCGCTTAGGTTAATTTCTGTCAGTTGTCCAACAGGAGTTGCCATGAACAATGCCTTCAGAGG